>SCUH01000145.1 GCA_004298295.1 Betaproteobacteria bacterium
CGCAGGCTGTGGAGGTGAGACCATGACCGACACCGATCAGCCGGCGACCCTCGCGGTGCGCGCCGGACAGCAGCGCAGCCAGTTCAACGAGCATTCCGAGGCGCTCTACCTGACCTCGAGCTTCGTGTTCGATTCGGCCGCGCAGGCCGCAGCCCGCTTCACCGGCGGCAGCGAAGGCTACGTCTATTCGCGCTTCACCAACCCCACGGTGACGATGTTCCAGGAGCGGCTTGCCGCGCTCGAGGGAGCCGAGAGCTGCCTCGCCACCGCCTCGGGCATGGCGGCGATCCTGATGACGGCCATGTCGCTGCTCAAGGCGGGCGAGCACGTCGTGTGTTCGAACGCAGTGTTCGGGTCCACGGTCACGCTGTTCAGCGGCATCCTCGGCCGCTTCGGCGTCGAAACGACCTTCGTACCCGCCACCGACGTTGCCGCCTGGCGGGCGGCGCTGCGGCCGAATACCCGGCTGCTGTTTCTCGAGACGCCGTCCAACCCGCTCATCGAAGTGGCGGACATCGCGGCGCTGGCCGCGGTGGCGCACGAGGCCGGCGCACTGCTCGCGGTCGACAACTGTTTCTGCACCCCGGCGCTGCAGCGCCCGCTCGCGCTCGGCGCCGACCTGGTGATCCACTCCGCGACCAAGTACCTCGACGGGCAGGGCCGCGTGCTCGGCGGTGCAGTGTGCGGTGCGAAGGTGCTGGTGGCGCAGGCGATGCTGCCGTTCCTGCGCACCGCCGGGCCGAGCCTGTCGCCGTTCAACGCCTGGGTGGTGCTGAAAGGGCTCGAAACCCTCGAGCTGAGGATGCTGGCGCAGTCGGAGCGGGCGCTGCAGCTCGCGCGCTGGCTCGAATCGCACCCGAAGGTGGCGCGGGTGCTGTATCCCGGTTTGGCGTCGCACCCGCAGCATGCGCTGGCCGCGCGCCAGCAGCGTGCCGGTGGCGCCGTCGTGTCCTTCGAGGTGCGGGGCGGGCGCGAGGCGGCGTGGAAGGTGGTCGATGCGACGCGCCTGATCTCGATCACCGGCAATCTCGGCGACGTGAAGAGCACCATCACGCACCCGGCCACGACCACGCACGGCCGCATCTCGCCCGAAGCGCGTGCTGCGGCCGGAATTTCCGAGGGACTGTTGCGTGTGGCGGTGGGCCTGGAGGCCGTCACCGACGTCCAAGCCGACCTGGCGCGCGGGCTGGACTAGAAGCGCACCAGACGCGCGCCGGAGGCGTCGATCGCGAGGTAACCACCGGGCCCGTACCAGTCGGGCAGCACCCAGCGCTCGCGGCGCACGCCATCCACGTCGAGCGCGTGATGCGCCGGGCGATGCGTGTGGCCGTGAATCAGACGCATCACCCCGTGCCGGCGAAACGCTGCGGCCACCGCCTGCGGCGTGACGTCCATGATGTCGGCCGGCTTCGCACTGATGACCGCTTTGCTGCGTTCGCGCATCTGCACGATCGTCTCGCGGCGCGCCGTGAGCGGCCGGCCGAGGAACTCGCGCTGCCAGGCTTGCGACCGGGCGGTGCGGCGCCAAGCCTGATAGTCGAGGTCGTCGGTGCACAGCGTATCGCCGTGCATCAGCAGCGTGGGCGTGCCTGAGACCTCGACCACCACGGGATCGGCCAGCAGCGTGGCGCCGCTCGCGCCGCAGAACTCCGCGGCCATCAGGAAATCCCTGTTGCCGTGCATCAGGTACACGGCGCCGCCCGAGTCCGCCACTTGCCGCAGGCCGCCCGCGACGCGCCGCGCGAGCGGATCGCCGTCGGCCGCGCTCAGCTCGTCGTCGCCGATCCAGTACTCGAACAGGTCGCCGAGGATATAGAGCGCCGCGGCTCCGGCAGCCTCGTCCTGCAGGAAGCGGAAGAACCGTTCGCTGGGGGCGGGGCGCTCGCCCGCGAGGTGCAGATCGGAGATGAAGAGCGCGCGCGCCACATTACTTCTTGTCGGCGACCAGCGTCATCTTCTCGATGACCACCGCGTCGCGCGG
>SCUH01000146.1 GCA_004298295.1 Betaproteobacteria bacterium
ACCGGGCGGTGATGGTGACCGATACCGCATTCCTTCGCTATCCCCACTACCACTCGCCGCTCGATACGCCCGAGAAGCTGCGCTATCCGGACATGGCGCGCGTCGTCGACGGCCTCGCGATGGCGGTGCGGGCGCTTGCCGACGTACGCGCGAAATGAGGCTTTGCGGATTCAGTCGCGGTAAGAGGGGTCTTTGGCGTCGACGATGCGCTGCATCGTGGCGAACACGTCCTCGCAGGTGCGCGGTTCGGCCGGTCCGGATTCGCGCACCGAGCGCTCGACCGCCTCGGGGCGGATCGCATGCAGGGCGCCCGCCGCGCTCGAGGCGATCTGCACGTCGCAGGCGCGTTGCAGCGTCCACAGCCACAGGAAGGCCTCCGCGATCGAAGCACCCCAGGTCAGCAGGCCGTGGTTCCTGAGGATCACCGCGTGCCGCTTGCCGATACTGTGCAGCAAGCGCTCTTTCTCGTCCGGATCGACGGTGACGCCCTCGAACTCGTGGTACGCCACCTCGCCCTGCAGCTGGGCGGCATAGAAATTGGTCGGCGAAAGGCCCTGCTCGAGACACGCCACCGCCATGCCGGTGGTGGTGTGCGTGTGCATCACGCAGTGCGCGTCCTCGAGGCGGCCGTGGATCGCGCTGTGGACCACGAACCCGGCGCGGTTCACCGGCCACGGCGTCTCGCGCACGGTATTGCCGTCGATGTCGATGAGAATCAGGTTCGAGGCCGTGACCTCGCGGTAATGCAGCCCCAGGGGGTTGATGAGAAACAGCCGGTCGGTACCCGGCACGCGCAGGGTGATGTGATTGAAGATCATCTCGGTCCAGCCGAGATGATCGAAGATGCGGTAGGCCGCGGCGAGCTGCACGCGCGCGGCGCGCTCCTCCTCGCTGACCGGAAAATCAAGCGCCTTGAAGGCGGAACCGCCCTGCCAGTAGATGGTCACCGGAATTCGAAGATGCGCTCGGCGTTGCCGCTGCGCACGCGACTGCGCACGCCGTCGGGCAGCCGGTCGACGCGCGCGAGACAGCCGATCGGATCGCCGATGGTGTGCGGATAGTCCGAGCCGTAGAGGACGCGATCGGAGCCGAAAACACGCACCGCCATGGCAAGCGCCTCGTCGGTGAACACCACCGAGTCGGCCCAGATGCGGCGCGCGGTCAGGCTCGGCTTCTCGCCCAGCTTGACGCGGCAGGCGGGAATATGCTCGTAGCACTGGTCGAGGCGCCCGATCAGGAACGGCAGCGCGCCGCCGCCGTGGCCGGCGATGATCTTCAAGTTCGGATAGCGCTCGAAAAAGCCGTCGAAGATCATGCGCGACACCGCGAGCGAGGTGTCGAAGGTGAAACCGATCGACGCGGTGAGCTGGAACTCGGTCATGCCCATCTCGCGCACCCCGGGCGGCGCGGTGGGATGCACCAGCACCGGCAGCCTGCGCGCGTCGATCGCCTGCCACACCGGCGCGAACGCCGGATCGGTGAGCGGCCGCTCGGCGATGTTGGCGAGCACCATCACGCCGCAGGCGCCAGCCTTGGCGGCGCGCGTCAGCTCCTTCAGCGCCGCCCTGGGGTACTGCCAGGGCAGCGAGCAGAACCACTGCATGCGGTCGGGAAAGCGCTTGCGCGCGCGCGCCAGCTCGTCGTTCATGGTCTGCGCCGCCTTGAGGCTGACGGCTTCCCCGCCCCAGTAGCAGTTGGGACAGGTGAGCGACACCACCGAGACGTCGATCCCGGCCCGGTCCATGTTCTTCACACGCAGGTCCCAGTCGAACATCTCCGGCACCGGCGTCATGAAGGGCGCGCCGTCGAGGTGGATGGCGCGCAGCCCCCCCGCAACCGTGGCGAGGGTGTAGCGCGGGCGGCCGTGCTTTTCGAGCAGCGCGAGCCACTCGCGGTTGAGCATGTGGGTATGAATGTCGACGACCGGCATCATGGTCAATCCACCTTGGCGCCGGAGACGCGCACCGCTTCCGCCCAGCGCACGGCATCCTTCTTCACCACCTCGCCGAACTGCTCGGGCGTATTCGGCGGCGAGGGCTCCATGCCGAACTTGCCGAGCAGCTCGCGGAATTCGGCGGTGTTCTGGAATTTCTGCATTTCCGCATTGAGGCGCTGCACGATGGCGCGCGGCGTCGCCGCGGCCACCGCCACGCCCTGCCAGGCCTGCCAGTCGAACCCGGGCACGGTGCGCGCGATCGGCGGCACCTCGGGAAGGAGCGTCGTCTGCTTGGCCGAGGAAGTGCCGAGGCCGTTCACCTTGCCGCCCTTGATCTGCGGCACCGCCACGGTCGCATCGGCAAACATCACCTGCACGTTGCCGTTGATCACGTCCGGGATCGCCGCGACCGTGCCCCTGTAAGGCACGTGCCGGATGTCGAGCCCGAAGTCCTTCTTCAGCACCTCCATGAAGAGGTGGTGCGGGCTGCCGCTGCCGACGGAGGCGTAGTTGTATTTGCCGGGGCTCGCCTTGACGAGCTCGAGCAGTTCCTTGACGCTCCTGGCCGCGAAAGCGGGTGCGGCGATGAGGAAGAAATCGACGAAGCCGACCTGCGCCACCGGGGCGAAATCCTTCACCGGGTCGATCGCGGGCTTTCTGTAGAGCGCCGGGCTGATGCCGAGCGTGGTGGAGGTCACCATCATCAGCGTGTAACCGTCGGCCGGCGCGTTCTTCACCTGCTCGGCGCCGAGGAGCGTTCCGGCGCCGGCGCGGTTCTCGACCACGATCGGCTGCCCGAGCGCGGGCGACAGGCGCTCCGTGACCGCGCGCGCGAGCGTGTCGGTGAGCGCCCCGGGCGGATACGGCACCACCATCTTGATCGGCCGCGCCGGCCAGGTTTCCTGGGCCAGGGCGAGCGGGGTCGAAACTGCGATCGCTACGCATAACAGGACGCGTGACCACATGGGGCGATTCTCCTCGGTGACCGAGCGGAGCCTATTCCCGGCGCCGCGGCGTGGCAACTGCCGCGCCGCACTGTTTCGATTTCCGCTAGAGCTTTCTCTCGCGCCCGGCCCAGTAGCGCTCGCGCAGGAGCCGCTTGTAGAGCTTGCCGGTCGGGTGGCGCGGCAGCGCGGCGTCGAAATCGACCGAGCGCGGGCACTTGAGGTGCGACAGATGCGCGCGGCAAAACCCGATCAGCTCCGCGGCGAGCGCGGGTCCGGCGTCCTTCATGTCCATCGGCTGCACCACCGCCTTCACCTCTTCACCGTACTCGTCGTTCGGCACGCCGATCACGGCGACGTCGGCCACCTTGGGATGCGACACGAGCAGGTTTTCCACTTCCTGCGGGTAGATGTTCACGCCGCCCGAGATGATCACGTAATGCCTGCGGTCGGTGAGATACAGATAGCCCTCGGCATCGACATGGCCGACATCGCCGAGCGTGGACCAGCCCTCCCGGCTGCGCGAGGCCGCGGTCTTCGCCGCGTCGTTGTGATATTCGAACGCCGGGCCGTTGGCGAAATGGATCGTGCCGGTTTCCCCCGCCGGGAGCACCCGGCCAGCGTCGTCGAGAATGCGGATCTCGCCGACCAGCGCGCGGCCCACGGTCCCCGGATGCGCGAGCCACTCGTGCGAATCGCAGGCGACGTAGCCGTTGCCCTCGGTGCCGGCGTAATACTCGTAGAGCACCGGCCCCCACCAGCGGATCATGGCCTCCTTCACCTGCACCGGGCAGGGCGCCGCGGCGTGGATCGCGACCTTGAGCGAGGCGTGGTCGTAGCGCAAGCGCGTTTCGGGCGGGAGCTTCAGCAGCCGCAACGAGTACCTGGTGAACCACACCACGCGGGAAGACGCGGCGCAGCGCGATTTCTGGGGCGACGGCGTGCACTCGAAGTCGCACCACCAGCAGGGCACGGACCTGCTGCGCTCGAAGAAGTACACGAACGGCAACCAGCTCATGACCTGCGCCGACTGCCACGATCCGCACGGCACGACGGGGCTCAAGCACCAGGTCAAGATGGAGGTGCGCGACGCGAAGAATTCGCTCTGCACGAGCTGCCACAAGGTCGACGTCAAGGCCCACACGGCCAAGGCCGTCGGCGTCGAGCACGAGGAGATCAACTGCATCAACTGCCACATGACGAAGACGATGCAGACCGGCCCCGGCCTCGGCAAGGGGCGCGAGGGCAAGGACGGCAAGAACTACTGGATGAACGACATCACCTCGCACCTGTTCGACGTGCCGCGCAAGGCGAACGCCGCGGTGAAAGGCGTGGAACCCGGCAAGGCGATGCCGATTCCGTACACCAACGCCTGCGGCGCCTGCCACGATGCGGGGAACCTCTAGCCGCCCGTCTCGCTCACCTTGACTGCCGCCGGCACGGGGGCCTTCGCCCCCATGCCGGCCGCTCAGAACCGGCTCCAGAGCCAGTACTTTTCGTACAGGACCTTGGCCCCGTGCCATAGCAGGCCGGGTGGGTGCAGGCGCACGTCGGGCAGGGGTTCGGCGTAGAAATTGCCGCTGCCCATGCCGGCGCGGGAACTGCCGGCCTCGATGAAACACATCCCCTTGCCCTCGAAGCGTCTCGCTTCGCCGCGCTGCGTCCACGCGGCCGCGATGTTGTGCGCCACCACCTCGGCCTGGCCGTGCGCGAACACGCCCGCCTTGGGCAGCGGCCTGCCCATCTTGAGCGGGATCACGGTGACGTCGCCGAGCGCGTAGACGCCCGGAACATTCGTTTCGAGCGTGTGCCGATCGACCGGAACCCAGCCGGATTCATTCGTGAGCCCGGCCTCGCGCACGGCTGCCGGTGCGCGGTGCGGCGGGACGTAAAGCAGCAGATCGAAATCCGCCGACGCGCCGTTCGCGAATTCAATGCGCCGTGCCGCCGCGTCCACCAACCTTACCGAGTGCTCGGGATGATAGGCGATGCCACGCGCCTCGATCATGGCGCGCACGCCGGCGGACACCGCGGGGCCCGCGACCATCATCGGCCCGGGCTCGGCGGCGTAGAAATCCAGCGTCACTTTTTCGCGGCGACCGCTGTGGTGCAGGAAACGCTCGACGAGGAGCGCCGCCTCATAGGGCGCGGCGGGGCACTTGTACTGCGGCGTGGCGGTGAGCACCACCAGGCGGCCGCCCTGGAAGCGCGCGAGCGCGTCGCGAATCGCGCTCGCCCCTTCGAGCGTGTAGATGCACAGCCCCGCCTCGGCAAGACCGGGAACCGACTGCGGGGCATACTCGGCGCCCAGCGCGATCACCAGCGCGTCGCCGTGTAACGTCTGCCGGTCGACACGCGCCGTTTTCGCCGCCGGATCGATCGCGCTCACCTCGCCGCGCACGAGTTCGATGCCGGGGCGGGCAGCGTGTTCGCAGGGCCGCGAAATCGCTTCCGCATCCCGTTCGCCGACCATCAACCACAGGAGCGACGGCGGAAACACGTGGCGTGCATCGCGCTCGACCAGCACGACGCGGTCCTCACTGGGCAGGAGGCGCCGCAGGTTCTGCGCGGCGACCATGCCGCCCAGACCTGCGCCAAGCACCAACGCCGTGCGGCTCATGCGGGTCTCAGAACACGAGGGCTTTGTCGGCCCACGCGGTCCAATCCGTCAATTCGTCCAGCGTGCCGCGATGTGCGCCCTCGAGCAGGTCGGCCTCGCCGATGCCGCGCGCGTCCATGCACGTGCCGCAGACGCCGATCTCGCCCTTGCGGCGCGCCACCGCGCCCAGCATGTCGCCGATGTTGTAGTAGCCCTGCGGCACTTTCTGCCCCGCCTTGGCGCAGCTTGCCGCGTCGCCCATCAGGAACACGCGCACCTCGCCGCGATTCTTCAGCAGGAGGTTGCGCGCGAGGCGCAGCGCGTTATAGCTGTGCTCCGTGCCGTAGGGCGGATAGTTGAGGATGAAAAGGACTTTCATGGTGATTTCCCGGAAAACGGCATGCCGAGCACGCCGGTGAAGGTCGCCACGGCCGATGGATCGCGCCAGGCGGGCAGCCCGATATCGAGTTCGCCGCGCGGCGCCGGCGTGTAGGTGCCGAGCAGCCGGTCCCACAGCGACAGGCAGAAGCCGTAGTTGCTGTTGCGTTCCGCCTCGATCACCGAGTGGTGGATGCGGTGCATGTCCGGCGTGACGAGCACGCGCCGCACCCAGGGCTCGAGCCACGCCGGCAGCGCGACGTTGGCGTGGTTGAACATCGCCGTACCGTTCAGCAGCACCTCGAAGACGAGCACCGCGAGCACCGGCGCACCGAGCGCGACCACCGCGGCGAACTTGATCAGCGCCGAGAGCAGCATTTCGAGCGGGTGGAAACGGATGCCGGTGGTGAGATCGAAGTCCGGGTCGGCGTGATGCACGGCATGCAGCCGGGCGAGCACGGGAACGGCGTGGAACAGCACGTGCTGGAAGTAGATCGCGAGGTCGAGCAGCAGCACGGCCGGCAGGACCGCCGCCCAGCCCGGCAGCGCCGCCTGGTTGAGCAGCCCCCAGCCGCTCGCCTGCGCGAACGCGGCGAGCGCGATCGCGGAGGTGGGCAGCAGCACTCTCAGGAGCACGCTGTTGAAGGCCACCAGCCCGAGATTGGCGCTCCAGCGCGCCGTGCGCGACAGGCGCCGCGCGCGCGCCGGCGCCGCCCATTCCCACGCCGCCATCAGCGCGAATACACTGAGGAACGCGCCCAGCCGGAGGGCGAGCTCGGTACCTGCAGCAAGGGTGGATTCAGGCATTGTTCAACTACTTGGTTGAATAGTAGAATATGAGCCGCGCCATGTCAAGCGACCCCAAGTCACGCCTTTTCGAGCAGCTCGCGCGCGTCGGCACGGCACTCGCCAGCGCCGGGCGGCTGCAACTGCTGGAATTCCTCGCGCAGGGCGAGCGCAGCGTGGATACGCTCGCCGCGATGAGCGGCCTGTCGGTGGCGAACTGCTCCAAGCACCTGCAGACGCTGCGCCAGGCGGGGCTGGTCGTGGCGCGCAAGGAAGGGCTGCGCGTGTTCTACTCGGTTGCCGGCGACGACGTGATCGCGCTCTATTCCGCCCTGCAGCGCGTGGCCGAGAACCGCATCGCGGAAGTCGAGCGGCTGCTGCGCACCTGGCTCGCGCACCGCGACGAGCTGGAGCCCATAGCCCCGGCGGAACTGATCGCGCGCGCCAGGAAGGGGCTCGTGACCGTGCTCGATGTGCGCCCCGCGGAGGAGTACGCCGCCGGGCATCTGCCCGGCGCGATCAACATTCCGGTCGACCAGCTCCTGAGCCGGCTGGCGAAGCTCCCCAAACGCAAGGAGATCGTCGCCTACTGCCGCGGACCGTATTGCCTGATGTCGTTCGACGCGGTCGAGGCCCTGCGCAAGCGCGGCCTCAAGGCGCGGCGCCTGAAGGACGGCTTCCCGGAGTGGCGCGCGGCGGGGCTGCCCGTAGAACGGTGACCCCGCAGCAGTACGACGCGTGGTATGGCTCGCCGCGCGGCCGCTGGATCGGTGACACCGAGTACCGGCTTCTCAACGGCATGCTCGCCCCGTCCGCGAGCAGCAGCATCCTCGACATCGGCTGCGGCACGGGCTACTTCAGCCGCCGCTTCGCGCGCGACGGACACGCGGTAACCGGCGTCGACATCGATCCGGCCATGATCGGCTTCGCGCGTGCGCACCGCGTTGCGGGCGAGGACTACTTCGTCGCCGATGCGCTCGCCCTGCCGTTTGGCGACCGCGCATTCGATTACTGCATCTCGGTTACGGCGTTGTGCTTCGTGCGCGACGAACGCCGGGCGCTCGAGGAGATGGCGCGTGTCGCGCGGCGCGGTCTCGCCGTCGGCCTTCTCAACCGGCGCAGCCTGCTCTACTGGAAGAAGGGGCGCCACGGCGGCACTGGGGCCTATCGGGGCGCGCATTGGCACACGGCACGCGAGGCGCAACATCTCCTCGCGGGCCTTCCCCTCGATACCCCGGCAATTCGCTCGGCCGTTTACTTTCCCTGGGCGGACGCTGCAGGCCGATGGGTCGAGACGCAGATGTCCGGTCGGCTCCTGTGCGGTGCGTTTCTGGGACTCGCCACGGGCAAGTCCTGAGGGGCGGCCCGCGCCCCCCGGGGACAAGCGAACAGGCGCCTGATCCAGATCAAGCCGGCGATTCCGCCGTCAGCCAAAATCCCTCGCATTCGACGACACTACCGACCCGGAGGGGGCATCATGAAATTGTCCGCAGTTTTCCTGGCTGTCAGCACGGTTTTCGCAGGCAGCGCCCTGGCGGCCGATCCCGCCAGCATCGACTGGTCGAAAGTGCCGGTCACCAACGTGAAGCTCTTCTATCCCGGCCAGTCCTCCTACGAGTGGCTGCGCTCGGACAAGCACCCGGGCGCCAGCATGGTGAAGAAGGATACGGCTTGCGCCACCTGCCACTCGGGCAAGGAAGAGAAACTCGGCGAGAAGATCGTCAAGGGCGGAGCGCTCGAGCCGACGCCGGTGAAGGACAAGAAGGGCGCGATCGAGCTGAAGGTGCAGGCCGCGTACGACGCGAAGAACGCCTACTTCCGCATGCAGTGGCCGACCGCTGCGAAGGGCCCCGGCGTCGAATATCCGTACTACCGGTTCGACGGCAAGGAGTGGAAGGTCTACGGCTACCCGAAGCTCGACAAGGTGGTGCAGGAGGGCAAGCAGCCGGGGATCTACGAGGACCGCATGTCGCTCATGATCGACGATGGCAAGGTC
>SCUH01000147.1 GCA_004298295.1 Betaproteobacteria bacterium
CGCGCCTCGCCTACGGCCGCGGCATGGAGGAGATCGTCGCCGTGCTGCGCGACGCCGAATTCGCCGATCTCGCCCACTATCTGGCGCACTTCCCCGCGGCCGCGCGCCGCCCCTGAGGCGGGCCCCATGATCGACCACATCGACCACATCGTTCTCACCACCCGCGACCTGCAGGGCTGCATCCGCTTCTACGTCGAGGCCCTCGGCATGAGACTCGAGACGTTCGAGACGCCGACCGAGAAGCGCATGGCGCTCAAGTTCGGCCGGCAGAAGATCAACCTGCACGAGTGGGGTCGCGAGTTCACGCCGCGCGCGCATGTCGCGGCGCCGGGGACGCTCGACCTGTGCTTCATCGCCGCGGTGCCGCTCGACGAGGTGATGCGCCGCCTGGACGACGCGGGCGTCGACATCATCGAGGGGCCGGTGATCAAGACCGGCGCCGTGTCGAAGATCCACTCCGTCTACGTGCGCGACCCCGACCTCAACCTGGTCGAGATTTCCGTCCCGGTCTAGAGCGCGCCGGCCGCGCCGCCGCGATCGAGCGGCGTCACGCGCGCGTGGGCGGCCTCGAGGTGGGCGATGACGGCGAGCGTGTGCTCGCGGCCCCGCGTCTCGATCACGAACTCGACTTCGGGCGTCCTCACCGACGCCGTGCCGAAGACGCGCTGGTGCTGCACCTCGACGATGTTGCCGCCGGCCTCGCCGATCATCGCCGCCACGCGCGCGAGGCTGCCGGAGACGTCGGGCATGGTGACGCGCAGGCGCACCAGCCGGCCGTCGCGCACCAGGCCGCGCATCAGCACTGCCGAGAGCACGCGCGAATCGATGTTGCCGCCGCAGATCGGGATGCCGACGCGCTGCCCGGCGAACCGGCCCGGGTGCTCCAGCAGCGCGGCGAAGCCGGCCGCGCCGGCGCCTTCGGCGACGGTCTTCTCGATCTCGATCAGGTCGACGATCGCGCGCTCGATGGTTTCTTCCTCGACCAGCAGCACCTCGTCGACCCGCTCGCGCGCGATGGCGAGCGGCAGCTCGCCGACGTCGCGCACCGCGAGCCCCTCGGCGATGGTGTCGCCGCCGACCTCGACGCGGAGCCCGTTCAGGCGCTGGTGCATCGCGCACCACAGCTTCGACTCGACGCCGCAGACGCGCAGCGCCGGCCTGAGCGCCTTGGCCGCGGTCGCCATGCCGGCGATCAGGCCGCCGCCGCCGACCGGCACCAGCAGCGCGTCCAGCTCGGGATGCTGTTCCAGCATCTCCAGCGCGACCGTGCCCTGGCCCGCGATGACGAACGGATCGTCGTAGGGGTGGATGAACGTCAGCCCTTCGCGCGCCGCCAGCTCGTGCGCGCGCGCCGACGCCTCGGCAAGCGTGTCGCCCTCGAGCAGCACCTCGGCGCCGTGCACCTGCGTGCCCTGGATCTTGCTGTTGGGCGTGCCGCGCGGCATGACGATCACGGCGCGCAGGCCGAGGCGCGCGGCGTGGTAGGCGACGCCCTGGGCGTGATTGCCGGCGCTCATCGCGATGACGCCGCGGCGGCGCTCGACCTCGCCGAGACTCAGCAGCTTGTTGAGCGCGCCGCGCTCCTTGAACGAGGCGGTGAACTGCAGGTTCTCGAACTTCAGCCAGACCTCGGCGCCGCTGAGGCGCGACAGCGTGCGCGAGCGCAGGAACGGCGTGCGCTCGACGGCGCCGGCGATGCGCTGCGCGGCGGCGCGGACGTCGTCCAGGGAAACGGGCAGCATGGGGCGATTCTATAGACCTGCGAGCCCGGCGCCGAAGTCAGCCGGCAGCGCGGGTTTGCTTCTCTCAGATCTCGGCTTTTCGGCGAAATCAGCCGAAAAGCCGAGAACGGGGAGAATCGAAATCAGACCACGCAACGATCCGCGAGCACCCGTAACGACCCCGATCACCCGAACTTCGCCAGCAGCTCCGCCGCGTGGCCCAGGCGCTGCTCCGACGCGCCCGCTTTTGTGCCGCCGGCCGTGGGCGCAGCCTGGATGGCGCAGGCGAGCACCTGGAAAAAGACCTTGTCGAGCGCGCGGCGCACGGCGGAGAGCTGCTGCGTGACGCGCTCGCACTCGGCGCCCCGTTCGATCATCGCCTGGATGCCGCGCAGCTGGCCCTCGGCGCGCTTCAACCGCAGCACCAGGTCGCGCTTGTGACGCTCGTTGCTGATCACGGCCATGCCGGAATCCTCGCTTCGACTTGACAGAGGGTACTATACCCCCTATAGTATAAGGCGTCAACGCTTTGCAACCCTTCACCCGGAGCACCGCATGACCACCGAAAGACTGATTCGCATCTTCGCCGGCGCCTTCGTCCTCGTTTCGCTCGCCCTTGGCGTCGAGGCGAGCCCGCTGTTCCTGAGTCCGCACGCGCTGTGGTTCACCGCCTTCGTCGGCGCCAACCTCTTGCAGAGCGGCTTCACGCGCCTGTGCCCGCTGGAGTCGATCCTGCGCAAGCTCGGCGTGAAGAGCGCCGGCGGCGCAGCCTGTGCCTGACATGACCATGGCGCAGCCCGCAGCGCTGGTGCTCGTCGCCTGTCCGGCGTGCCTTACCGGCAACCGGGTGCCGCGCGAGCGGCTGGGCGAGGCGCCGAAGTGCGGCCAGTGCGGCGCGGGCCTTCTCGATGGCAAGCCGGTTGCGCTCGACGACTCGAATTTCGATTCCGTCGTCGGGCGCACCGAGCTTCCGGTGGTGGTCGATTTCTGGGCGCCCTGGTGCGCCCCCTGCCGCGCGATGGCGCCGGCCTTCGAGCAGCTCGCCGGCGAGTTCGCGACCCGCGTGCGTTTTGCCAAGCTGAACACGGACGCGTCGCAGGCCGTCGCGGCGCGCTTCGGCATCCGCAGCATTCCGACGCTCGTCCTGCTGCACGGCGGGCGCGAGATGGCGCGAAAGAGCGGGGCGCTCGACGCGCGCGCCCTGCGGCAATGGCTCGAGCCGCGCGCATGAAGATCCTGCTCGCCGCCGCGGCGCTTGCGGCGCTCGCCGCCTGCAGCGCCGAGACGCCGCAGCCGAAAGCACCGCCGGCGCCGCAACTGGCCGCGGCACCGGTCGAAAGCCGCGAAGTGGATTTGACCTTTTCGGCCGAAGCCGTGCTCGAGGCGGTGCGCCAATCCACCGTGTCGGCGCAGATCGCCGGCCGCATCGTCGAGATCCGTTTCGACGTCGGCGACCGGGTCAGGAAGGGCGATGTTATCGTGCGCATCGACGAGCGCGCCGCCTCGCAGGCGGTGGCGGCGAGCGAGGCGCAGGTGCGCGAGGCGCAAGCCACGCTCGGCAATGCGCGCGCGCAGTACGAGCGCAACCGCCAGCTGCTGGCGCAGAAATTCATCAGCCAGTCGGCGCTCGACCAGTCGGAGGCTTCCTACAAGGCGGCGCAGGCGCGCGTCACTGCGCTGCTCGCCGGCGCCGGCGCCGCGGCGACCGAGCGCAGCTTCGCGACGATCATTGCGCCTTACAGCGGCGTGGTGTCGGCGCGCCACGCAGAGCTCGGCGAGATGGCCGCGCCCGGCAAGCCGCTCATGACCGGGTTCGACCCTTCCACGCTGCGCGCGGTGGCCAACGTGCCGCAGGTGCAGGTGGCGGCGATCCAGGCGAGCGGCCGCGCGCGGATCGAACTGCCGGCGCTCGGCCAATGGGTCGACGCGAAGAGCTTCACCATCGTCCCCGCGGCAGATCCGCGCACGCACACGACGCGCGTGCGCATCGAGCTCCCGGAGGACGTGCAGGGGATCTACCCGGGCGTGTTTGCGCGCGCGCATTTCGTCACCGCGCGCGCGGCGAGGCTGCTGGTGGCGCGCAGCGCCGTGATCCGCCGCAGCGAAGTCACCGCCGTGTACGTTCTCGATGCGGCGGGCTGGCCGCACCTGCGGCAGGTCCGCCTCGGCACGGCGGGCGACGAGCGCGCGGTGGAGGTGCTCGCCGGCCTGAAGCCGGGCGAGCGCGTCGCGCTCGATCCGCTCAGGGCCGGGATGCAGGCGCCCAGATCCTAGCGTCATGGGCGCTTCGGGCCGCATCGCGAAGTTCTTCCAGGACTCTCAGCTCACCCCGCTGGTCGCGCTGGTCGCGTTCCTCCTCGGGGCGTTCGCGGTGGCGGTGACGCCGCGCGAGGAGGAGCCGCAGATCAACGTCACGATGGCGAACGTCTTCGTGCCGTTCCCGGGCGCATCCGCCCGCGACGTGGAGGCGCTCATCGCGACGCCGGCGGAGCAGGTGCTCGCGCAGATGACCGGCGTCGAGCACGTCTATTCGGTGTCGCGGCCCGGGATGGCGGTGCTGACGGTGCAGTTCAAGGTCGGCGTGCCGCGCATCGATGCGCTGGTGCGG
>SCUH01000148.1 GCA_004298295.1 Betaproteobacteria bacterium
CAAGGGCTTTTCCGACCGGCGCCTGGCGCACCTCATGAAGACGGGCGAGCAGGCGGTGCGCGCGCGGCGCCACGCGCTCGGCATCCGCCCGGTGTACAAGCGCGTCGACACCTGCGCCGCCGAATTCGCCACGCGCACCGCCTACCTGTACTCCACTTACGAGGAGGAGTGCGAAGCCGAACCCACCACGCGCAAGAAGATCATGGTGCTCGGCGGCGGCCCGAACCGCATCGGCCAGGGCATCGAATTCGACTACTGCTGCGTGCACGCGGCGCTCGCGCTGCGCGAAGACGGTTTCGAGACCATCATGGTCAACTGCAATCCCGAGACCGTCTCCACCGACTACGACACCAGCGACCGGCTGTACTTCGAGCCGCTGACGCTGGAGGACGTGCTCGAGATCGTCGACAAGGAAAAGCCCTGGGGCGTCATCGTGCAGTACGGCGGCCAGACGCCGCTGAAGCTCGCGCGCGACCTCGCCGCGGCGGGAGTGCCGATCATCGGCACCAGCGCTGACATGATCGACGTGGCGGAGGACCGCGAGCGCTTCCAGCAGCTGCTCGAGCGGCTGCAGCTGAAGCAGCCGCCCAACCGCACCGCGCGCTCGGCGCCCGAGGCCGTGCGCCTGGCCGAGGAGATCGGCTACCCCGTGGTGGTACGGCCGAGCTACGTGCTCGGCGGGCGCGCCATGGAGATCGTGCACCACCAGGCCGAACTCGAGCGCTACATGGAATACGCGGTCAAGGTGTCGAACGATTCCCCGGTGCTGCTCGACCGCTATCTGTCGGACGCGATCGAAGTGGACGTCGATGCGGTGTCCGACGGCAGCCAGGTGCTGATCGCCGGCATCATGGAGCACATCGAGCAAGCCGGCGTGCACTCGGGCGACTCGGCCTGCTGCCTGCCGCCGCATTCGCTCGCCAGCCACCTCGAGCGCGAGCTGCGCCGTCAGACGGTGCTGATGGCGAAGGCGCTCAACGTGGTGGGGCTGATGAACGTGCAGTACGCGATCCAGCGCGGCGTCGTGTTCGTGCTGGAAGTCAACCCGCGCGCCTCGCGCACCGTGCCGTTCGTCTCCAAGGCGACCGGCAAGCCCTGGGCGATGATCGCGGCGCGCTGCATGGCCGGGCGCTCGCTCGCCGAGCAGGGCGTCGCCGGCGAAGTGGTGCCGCCCTATTTCTCGGTCAAGGAGGCGGTGTTCCCGTTCGTCAAGTTCCCGGGCGTGGACACGATCCTCGGACCCGAGATGAAGTCCACCGGCGAGGTGATGGGCGTCGGCGGCACCTTCGGCGAGGCCTTCATCAAATCCCAGCTCGCGGCCGGGGTGCGCCTGCCCAAGGGCGGGCGCGTGTTCGTCAGCGTGCGCGACGGCGACAAGCTCGCCGCGGTGCAGGTGGCGCGCGAGCTTGCCGACCTGGGCTTCGTGGTGATCGCGACGCGCGGCACGGCGCGCGTGCTGGGGGCGCACGGCGTTGCCGTCACCGCGGTCAACAAGGTCGCCGAAGGCCGGCCGCATATCGTCGACATGATCAAGAACGGCGAGGTCAGCCTGATCGTCAACACCGTCGAGGACAGCCGCACCGCGGTGGCCGACTCGCGCTCGATCCGCACCACGGCGCTGGCGCAGCGCGTGACCTACTTCACGACCATCGCGGGCGCGCGCGCCGTCTGCACCGGCATGCGGGCGCTGCCGCGGCTCGAGCCCTACAAGCTGCAGGACCTGCATGCGCGCTTGCAGTAGCTTCGTCTAAACTGCGCGCATGGCGAAAACCCCGATGACCCTGCGCGGCGCCGAGCTGCTGCGCGTGGAACTGAAGCAGCTCAAGGCGATCGAGCGCCCCGCCGTGACGCAGGCGATCGCGGAGGCGCGGGCGCACGGCGACCTGTCCGAGAACGCCGAATACGACGCCGCGCGCGAGCGCCAGGGTTTCATCGAGGCGCGCATCGCCGACATCGAAGCGAAGCTGGCCAACGCGCAGGTGATCGATCCGAGACTGGTGGACGCGGACGGCCGCTGCGTCTTCGGCTCGAGCGTCGACCTCGAGGACGAGGCCGACCGCAGCGCGGTGACCTGGCAGATCGTCGGCGAGGACGAAGCCGACATCAAGGCCGGCAAGATCTCGATCTCCTCGCCCATCGCGCGCGCCCTCATCGGCAAGTACGCCGGCGACGCGGTCGAAGTCCACACCCCGGGCGGCGTCAAGCGCTACGAGATCCTCGACGTGCGCTACGAGTAGGGGTGGTTCT
>SCUH01000149.1 GCA_004298295.1 Betaproteobacteria bacterium
CGAGCTCAAGGCGGGCATGGTGTTCGCGGTGGAGACCTTCTGCCCGGCCAAGGACGGGGTTTCCGCAGCGCGCATCGAGGAGATGGTGGTGCTCGCGCCCGACGGCGCCAAGATCATTTCACTCTATCCGGCCAAGGAACTGCCGGTCGCCAATGCTTACTAGCAGGAAGCTGGGCTGGATCGGCATCGGCCGCATGGGCCATGCCATGGCGGAGCGCCTGGCGAAGGCGGGCTGCGATCTCACGGTCTGGAACCGCACCCGCGCCAAGGCCGAGCCGCTGGCGAAGCTGGGCGTGAAAATCGCTTCGCGCCCGGCCGATCTCGCGGGCTGCGACATCGTGTTCGTCGTCGTGTCCACGGGCCAGGACGTGATGGAAATGGTCGAGGCGCTGTGCGCGGGTGGCCGGGCGCCGAAAGTGGTGGTGGACAGCACCTCGATCTCGATCGAGGACTCCGAGCGCGTACGACAACGCCTCGCGGCGGCGGGCGCGCAGCTGCTCGCGGCGCCGGTGTCCGGCAACGCCAAGGTGATCCAGGCCGGCAAGCTCACCTTCGTCTGCTCCGGGCCGAGGCCCGCGTTCGATGCCGCCGAACCCTACCTGGGACTGATGGGCAGCGGCGCGAGCTACGTCGGCGAGGGGGAGCTCTCGCGCATCGCCAAGATCTGCCACAACGTCTATCTCGGCATCGTGATCCAGGCGCTCGCCGAGATCACGCTGCTGGCGCAGAAGGCGGGCATGAGCCGCCACGCCTTCCTCGATTTTCTCAACCGCAGCGTGATGGGTTCGACGTTCTCGCGCTACAAGACGCCCGCGCTGGTGAACCTCGATTTTCGGGTAACGTTCACGCCCAGGCTGCTGCGCAAGGACCTCGACCTGGGGCTGGACGCGGCGCGGGCGCTCGAAGTGCCGATGCCGCTCGCGACGCTGACGCGCGAGCTGGTGCAGGCGATGATCGGGCACGGCATGACCGAAAAGGATTTCTCCGAGCTGCTCGTGCTGCAGGCGCGCGCCTCGGGACTCGAACTTCAACCGGAGAACGTGGAGGTGGGCGATGGGCTTTCTTAAGTGGGCAGTGGCGGTCCTGGCGGCGGTCTTCTCGGCCGCGGCGGCGGCACAGGCGTACCCGAGCAAGCCGGTGCGGCTGGTCATCGCTTTCACGCCCGGCAGCTCGACCGACATCATCGGCCGCGTCGTCGCGGCCAAGCTGCAGGAAATGTGGGGCCAGCCGGTGGTGCCGGAGAACCGCGTCGGCGCCGGCGGCTCGGTCGGGTCCGCGATGGTGGCGAAGGCCGATCCCGACGGCTACACGCTGCTCGCCAATTCCTCGGCGCACGCCGCCAATCCCGGCATCTACGCCAACCTGCCGTACGACACGCTCAAGGACTTCGTCAACCTCGCGCTGCTCGGCGGCGGGCCGAACGTGCTGATGGTGGGCAACGGCGTGGGCTGGAAGTCGATGAAGGATTTCGTGGACGCCGCCAGGGCGAACCCCGGCAAGCTCAATTTCTCCTCCGCAGGCGTGGGCAGCGGCACGCATTTCAACCTCGAGAAGCTGAAAATCGCGACCGGCATCGACGTCACGCACGTGCCGTACAAGGGCACGCCGGAAGCGATCGCGGACACGATCGCGGGCCGCGTCTGCTGCTACTGGGCGCCGCTCAACGCCGCGCTGCCGCACGTCAACGGCGGCAAGGCGCTCGCGCTCGCGGTGTCCTCCGCGAAGCGCTCCGCGCTGCTGCCGAACGTGCCTGCGGTCGCCGAGCAGGGCTATCCCGGCTTCGACTACACGCTGTGGGTCGGCCTGTGGGGGCCGGCCGCGCTGCCCGCCGATATCGCGGCCAAGATCAACAAGGACGTGCTGGCGGCGCTCGCGAGTCCCGAGGTGCGCGCGCGCCTCACCAAGCTCGGCACCGAGCCGGGCAACCTGACGCTGGCCGAGTTCAGCGCTTTCGTGCGCAAGGAAATCGACGACACGCAGCGCATTCTCAAGGCCGCCGGCATCAAGCCGCAGTGACCATTGGGGTCAGAGTAACCATTCGGAGAGAAGTTACTCTGACCCCGCTTTCGCCGGGACGCGGGCGAGCTCGTCGAGCCATGCCTGGGCGGTGCCGTCGGAGGGCGCGCGCCAGTCGCCGCGCGGCGAGAGCGACCCGCCCGAGCCGACTTTCGGCCCGTTCGGCAGCGCGCTGCGCTTGAACTGGCTGGTGGCGAAGAAGCGCTCGAGGAACACGCGCAGCCAGCGGCGGATCACCGGCAGCGGATACTCCGCGCGCCAGGCGCTCCAGCACAGGAACGCGACCTTGGCGGGCGCGTAACCGAAGCGCAGCGTGAAGTAGAGGTGAAAGTCCTGCAGCGCGTAGGGGCCGATCACGCTTTCCGTGCGCTGCCGCCCCGGCACCAGTTCCGGGCTGATCTCGGTGTCGAGCACGCGCGCCAGCGCCTTGTTCACCTCGGCGCTGAACTGGCGCGACTCGGCCACCCAGCGGATCAGGTACTGGATCAGGGTCTTGGGCACGCTTGCATTGACGTTGTAGTGCGACATATGGTCTCCTACGCCATAGGTACACCAGCCCAGCGCCAGTTCCGAAAGGTCGCCCGTGCCGACAACGAGCGCGTCGTGGAGATTGGCGAGGCGAAACAGGTGGCTGGTGCGCTCGCCGGCCTGCACGTTCTCGAAAGTGATGTCGTAGAGCTTGCGGCCCTTGGCGAAGGGATGGCGCAGGTCCTTGAGCATCTGCAGGCAGGAGGGGCGGATGTCGATTTCCTCCGCCGTCGCGCCGATGGTGCGCATCAGCTGCCAGGCCGTGGAGCGCGTGCGCGTGGTGGTGGCGAAAGCCGGCATCGTGTAGGCGAGGATGTTGCGCCGCGGCAGTTTCAGTTCGTCCATCACGCGCGCGCACACCAGCAGCGCCTGCGTCGAGTCGAGCCCGCCCGAAACGCCGATCACCAGCTGTTGCTTGCCTGCGGCCCGCATGCGCGTGGCGAGCCCCTGCACCTGGATGCGGTACACCTCCTCGCAGCGCGCATCGCGCGTCGCCGGATCCGAGGGCACGTAGGGAAAGCGCGGCACGCTGCGCTCGAGCAGCAGACGCCCGCGCGGCAGCGGCAGCGAGAACTCGACGGAGCGAAAGCCCGCGATCGCAGCGCGTTGCTGGCGCACCGATTCGCCGAAGGAATTCTGGCGCATGCGGTCGGCCGCCAGCCGCTCGAGGTCGACGTCCGCCACGGTGAGCTGCGGGGCGTCGGCGAAGCGCCGCGACTCGGCGAGCAGCGTGCCGTTTTCGTACGCCATTGCATGGCCGTCCCAGGCGAGGTCGGTGGTCGACTCGCCGACGCCCGCAGCGCTGTACAGGTAGGCGGCGATGCAGCGCGCCGACTGGTTCGAGGCGAGCTCGCGGCGGTACTGGTGCTTGCCGATCACGACGTTGGACGCCGACAGGTTCGCGATCACGGTCGCGCCCGCCAGCGCAGCGTACGAAGACGGCGGCACCGGCACCCACAGGTCCTCGCAAATCTCGGCCGCGAGCACCAGCCCGGGCTGCCCGGCGAGCCGGAACAGCAGCCGGCTGCCGAAGGCTGCCGTCTGCCCTGCGAGCGTCACCTGCTCGCGCGTCGCGGTGTGCGCCGGCGTGAATTGCCGCAGTTCGTAGAACTCGCGGTAGTTCGGCAGGTAGGTCTTCGGCACCACACCGAGCAGCCGCCCGCCGCAGATGAGCGCGGCGCAGTTGTAGAGCAGTCCGTCGAGCGCGACCGGAAGCCCGACGAAGGCCGCCAGCGGCAGATCGCGGCTGCGCGCGAGCAGCCAGCGCAGGGCCTCCTCGGTTGCGCGCAGCAGCGCCTGCTGGTGGAACAGGTCCTCGCAGGTGTAGGCCGAAAGCCCCAGCTCCGGGAACACCGCGACCAGCGCCTTGCGCCCGGCCGCCTCGCGCATCAGCGCCAGCGTCGCCTCGCGGTTGTACGCCGGGTCGCCGACGCGCACCGCCGGCGTCGCCAGCGCGACGCGCACGAAGCCGTGCCGGTAGAGGTTGAAGAATTCCGCGCTGCGCGCCATCGCAAGGCTATTCTACGCCACCTGGCTTATGGTATCCTGAGCCATATGTACGAAGAGTGCATCGTGCTCCACGGCGGCAGCGTGTTGGAGATCCGCCTTGGCCGCGACCTGGAATACGTCCTGCGCTTGCGCAAGGCAAGGAACAGCCTCGTCGAGTATTGCAGCAACGGGGCATCCGGCCATGTCCGCCGTGCCCGCGGACGCCAGAGCGCTTACGAGTTCAAATCCGTGGAGCAGCTGCGCTACGACTTCGAGCGCGATGCCGAAGACGCTCAACGTCAGGGTTAGCACACCCGCCGACGCGCTTGACCGCTTCGAGGCGGCCTGGCACCTGGCGAGCGGGCGGAGGCCGCCGGCACCGCTCGCGGTGCTCTCGTTCGCCGATCTGCCGCTGCTGCTGAAATCGCTGACCCCGGCGCGCTGGGCGCTGCTCGCGCAGCTGAAGCAGTCGGGCCCGGTCTCCGTCTACGCGCTGGCGAAGCGCCTCGGGCGCGATTACAAGAACGTGCACACCGAGGTCCGTCGGCTGCTGGAGCTCGGGCTGATCGAGCGGCGCGGCGCGGCCGAAGTCGCGGTGCGCTGGGACGCGGTGCGGGCGGAGTTGAAGCTCTAGCGGCGCCGGCTCAGCCGAGTTCCGCGATCGCGGCCTCAAGCGCGGGAAGCGCGTGGTCGATCTCGGCTTCGGCGCCCGTGGTGCGCAGGCGCGCCAGTTCGCCCGCCAGCGGCGCGCCACGCTCGCCGCGCCCGAAGCGCGCCAGCGCGCGTCCGCGCGCGACGACGAACTCGCTCCAGGGCAGCGGCTCGGTCGCCGCGTAGGCTTCGAGCTTGCCGCAATAGCGCGCCGCGGCGTCCCATCTGCCGGCGGCGAGCGAGACCTCGATGGCCAGTTCGTAGAAGTGGAAGTGGTTGTGGCTGACGCAACCTGCGGCGAGCAGCTTTTCACCATCGGCCAGCGCCGCTTCGCGCGCCGCGTCATCCGGCTCGAGCCCGGCGATGACGCCGTGCAGCCACGGACCGGTGAATCCCATGCCGTGCTCGCGGCAGATCTGCAGCGCCTCCTGGGCCAGCGCGAACGCCCGTGCGCGCTCGCCCTGGCGGGACGCGATCAACGCGAGCATCTGAAGTGCCTGCGCTTCGAAGCGCTTGGCGCCGAGCGTGCGTGCCACGCGCAGTGCGGTTTCCAGCTGGCGCAGTCCCGCCTCCCGGTTGCCGCGGATATAGCCGTCGACGTAGCCGACGAGCGTGCGCGAGAGCACTTCGGAGCGCAGGTGCGAAACCCTGGCCGCCAGCTCGGCGGCGCGCAGGCCGACTTCGGCCGCGTTGCGCATCCGGTTGAGGTACATCCCGGACCAGCCGACCATGTACAGGTTCGTGACCTCGAGCCTGCCGAATCCATGCTCGTGGCAAAGCGCGACGCACTTCTCGAACTGGTCGTGCGACGA
>SCUH01000150.1 GCA_004298295.1 Betaproteobacteria bacterium
GCGCCGGTCGACCGGCGGCGCGCGCGCTGACCGGGCAATGCTGGAAATCGACGGCTCGCACGGCGAAGGCGGCGGGCAGCTCGTGCGCCTGGCAGCCGCGCTCTCGGCGATCAGCGCGATACCGATCCGGGTGAGCCGGGTGCGCGCCGGGCGGGAGAACCCCGGGTTGGCGGCGCAGCACCTGGCGGCGCTGCACGCGCTCGCCGCGCTCTCCGGCGCGCGCGCCGAGGGGCTCGAACTGAAGTCGCAGGAATTCTCGCTTGTCCCCGGCGCTCCCGGCGGCGAGCGCCAGCGCTGCGACGTCGGCACGGCCGGGAGCGTGACGCTGGTTCTGCAGGCGCTGCTGCCGGTGATGCTGGCGCGCGGCACAGCCTGCGCGGTGACCGTGACCGGCGGCACCGACGTGCGAGCGGCGCCGCCGCTGGATTACCTCGGCGCCGTCCTGCTGCCCTTGCTCGAGCGCATGCAGGCCCGGGTGAATTTCAGTGTGCGGCGGCGCGGCTATTTCCCGCACGGCGGCGGCGAGGTCGAAATCGCAGTGCAGCCGGGCGCGCTGCGTCCGTTCCTGGCACAGCAGCAGGGCGCGCTTGGCGCTCTTGCGGGCGTGGCGCACGTCGCCAATCTGCCGGAGCAGATTGCCGCGCGCATGCGGGCGGCTGCGCTCGAGCGCCTGGGCGAGCGGTTGCGCGGCGTCGCAGGGATCAGGAGCGCGGTGCTCGGCGCCGACGCAGCGTCCGGCCAGGGCGGCGCCATCGTCGTCTGGGCGTGCACCCGGCACACGGTGCTCGGCGCGGGACGCGTTGCCGAACGCGGCGTGCGTGCCGAATCGCTCGGCGAGGCGGTCGGCGAGGAACTCGCCGCGGACCTCGCGAGCGGCGCGACGCTCGATGTGCACGCGGCCGACCAGATGCTCGTCTACCTCGCGCTGGCGCGTGGCGGAGCGTTCACCGTCCGCCGCGTCACGCGCCATGCCGCGACGGCGATGTGGCTGATCGAGCAGTTCCTTCCGGTGCGGTTCGCGACCTCAGCGCTCGGGCCTCTGACGCGGGTCGAGGTACTGGCGAATCAGAGCGGGCGATGAGGCCTCGCGCCTGCATCGGCACGTGCGGCTGGAACTACGACGCCTGGCGCGCAGGCTTCTACGGCAATTGCCCCAGGCGCGCGTGGCTGGGTTTCTGCGCGCAGCGTTTCAGCGCGGTGGAGGTGAACGCGACCTTTTACCGCCTGCAGCGCAAGGAAACCTTTGCGCGCTGGCGGGAGGAGACGCCCGCGGGCTTTCGCTTCGCCCTCAAGGCGAACCGGTACCTCACTCACAACAGGAAGCTCGCCGATCCGCTCGCTTCGATTCGCCTCGAGCGCGAGCGCGCTGCGGGACTCGGCACGAAGCTCGCCGCCGTGCTGTGGCAATTGCCGCGCAACCTGCACAAGGACCTGGCGCGGCTCGAGGCGTTCGCGCGGGCGCTGCGCAGCTGGCCGCGCGTGCGTCACGCGATGGAGTTTCGCCACGCGTCGTGGTTCGACAACGAGATCGTGGAGTGCCTGCGCCGGCACCGGATCGCGGTCTGTCAATCGCATGCCGCGGACTGGCCGCTGTGGGACGCCGTGACCACCGATCTCGTCTACGTGCGCTTGCACGGTCGACCGGTCACCTATGCCTCGAACTACCCGCAGGCCGAGCTGCGCCGCTGGGCGGCGAAAATGAGCCGCTGGCGGCGACAGGGGTGCGAGGTGCACGTCTATTTCGACAACGACGCGCTCGGCTGCGCGCCGTTGAACGCGCTTCGCCTGATCGAGCTGGTCGGGCCTTGAGGCACCGTCTGCCGCGGTTGCCGCGCGGCCATCTTCGCGCCGGCGCCGCCTAGGCTTTGGGGCGCAACGCGCGCAGCCTCTCCCAGAGCTTGCGCTCCTCGCTCGACAATTTCTCCGGCAGCGCGACCGCCAGGCGCAGGTAGAGATCGCCGCGGCCGCGGCCGCCGAAGCGCGGCAGCCCCTTGCCGCGCAGCCTGAGTCGCGCATCGTGCTGCGTGCCCGGCGGCACGCTCACCGTGATCGTGCCCTCGAGCGTGGGCACCCGCAGCTCGGCGCCGAGCACCGCGTCGGCCACGTCGAGCGCCTGCACGCGCCAGAGGTCCGCGCCGTCGCGCTGGAAGCGCTCGTGCGGTGCGCTGCGCACCACCACGAGCAGATCGCCCGGTGGCGCGCCGGGCTGTTCGGCGGCATAGCCTTTGCCGGGCACGCGCAGCGCAAGCCCGTCCTCGGCGCCGGGTGGAATCTTCACGACCAGCGATTCTTCGCGTCGCACCTGGCCGTTGCCGCCGCACGCGGCGCAAGCGTAATCGATGATCCGGCCGCGGCCGCCGCAATCGGGGCAGGGGCTCGACTGGCGGATGTAGATGCCCTGCTCGTGCCGCGTGGTCTCCTTCAGGCCCGTGCCCTTGCAGGCCGCACAGGCGCGTGGCTCCGTGCCGGCGCGCGCGCCGCTGCCCTTGCATTGCGCGCACGCGGCCAGGCGCTGGAAGCGCACCGGCGCTTCGCCGCCCGTGGCGATGCGCTCGAGCGGCACCAGGACCTCGATCTCAATGTCGGCGCCGCGCGGCGGGCCGCGTCGCCGGCGACCGAAGAGGCGCTCGAACAGGCCGCCGCCCGGACCGAAGCCCGCGTCGCCGAAGATCGAGTCGAAGTCGATGCCGCCGAAGAGGTCTTCGCGCGAAAAACCCGAAACGCCGGCGAAGCCGCCGGCATCGTAGTCGGCGCGCTTCCTCGGGTCGGACAGGACCGCGTAGGCCTCGGCGATCTCCTTGAAGCGCTCCTCCGCGCCCGGCGCCTTGTTGCGATCCGGGTGATACTGCATCGCGAGCTTGCGAAAGGCGTCCTTGATCGCCTTCTCGTCCGCCGAGCGGGCGATGCCGAGCACCGCGTAGTAGTCGCGCTTGGCGGCCGTGACGTTCAGCGCGTCTCGCGGTAGTCGGCGTCGACCACGCGCGCGCCCGAAGCTGTCTCATCGCGGGGCGGCGGCACGACGGTCTCGCGGTACACGCCGGCGTCGGGCTGCTGCGCGTAGATCACGGCGCCGGCCTCCTTGAGCAGCTTCGCCAGCGCGTCGCTCTTTTCCCTGGCGAGCTTGGCGTCCTTGCCGGCGATCGCTTCGCGCGTCTCGCGCCGCGCGGTCTCGATGCGGCCCTTCAGTTCGGCGGTGAGCTTGTCGGCGAAATCGGCGAGCGTCTTCTCGGCCTGGTAACACAGGCCGTCCGCGGCGTTGAGCGCCTCGGCGAGCGCGCGCCGCTCGCGGTCGGCTTCGGCAAAGCGCTCGGCCTCGTCGATCATGCGCCGCTTCACGTCCTCGGCGAGCCGCGTCGAGCCGCTGATGCGGATCGACTGCGAGCGGCCGGTGGCCGTGTCGCGCGCCGCGACATTGAGGATGCCGTTGGCGTCGATGTCGAAGCTGACGTCGATCTTCGGCATGCCGCGCGGCGCCGGCGCGAGGCCGTCGAGGTTGAACTCGCCGAGGCTGGTGTTGTCGCGCGCCATCGGGCGCTCGCCCTGGAAGACGTGGATCGTGACGCTGGTCTGCATGTCCGCGGCCGTGGTGAAGGTCTCGCTCTTTTTCACCGGCACCGGCGTGTTGCGCGCGATCAGCGGCGTCGCCACGCCGCCGAGCGTCTCCACGCCGAGCGTGAGCGGCGTCACGTCCACCAGCACGATGTCCTTGACTTCGCCCGAGAGCACGCCCGCCTGGATCGCGGCACCGGCGGCCACGCACTCCATCGGGTCGACGCCCAATTCCGCCTTGCGGTGGAACAGGTCCTCGAAGAAGCGCCGCACCGCCGGCATGCGCGTCGGGCCGCCCACGAAGACCACGCGGTCGACCTGCTGCGGCGTGACGTTCGCGTCGCGCAGGGCCTGTTCAACCGGGGCGCGGCAGCGCTCGATCACCGAATGCACCACGCGCTCCAGTTCGGTGCGGGTGAAATCCATCTCCAGGTGCAGCGGCTCGCCTCGCGCCATGCCGATGTAGGGCAGGCTGAGGTGCGTGGTGGTGCTGGTGGAAAGCTCGATCTTCGCAATCTCGGCCGCCTCGAGCAGCCGCGCCGCGGCCTTGGGGTCGGCCCTGAGGTCGATGCCGTTTTTTTCGCGGAAGCGATCGGCCAGTTCGTCGAGGATCGCCTGGTTCATGTCGGTGCCGCCAAGGCGCGTGTCGCCGCTCGTGGCCTTGACCTCGAACACGCCCTTGCCGAAGTCCATGATCGTGACGTCGAGCGTGCCGCCGCCGAGGTCGATCACCGCGATGCGCAGGTCCTGGTTGAGCCGGTCGAGTCCGTAGGCGAGCGAAGCGGCGGTCGGCTCGTTCACCAGCCGCAGCACGTTGAGCCCGGCGATGGTGGCGGCGTCCTTGGTGGCGCTGCGCTGGTTGTCGTCGAAATAGGCCGGCACCGTGACCACCGCGTCCTTCACCGGCTCGCCGAGGAAACCCTCGGCGTCGCGCTTGATCTTCTGCAGCAGGAACGCCGAGAGCTGTTCGGGCGTGAATTCACGCTCGCGCAGCCGGACCTTGCGGCGTGTGCCCATCAGGCGCTTGAAACCGCTCGCCGTGCCCTCGGGATTCGCGGTGGCCTGCCGCCGAGCGGGCTCGCCGACCAGCATCGTGCCGTCGGCGCCGAACGCGACGTAGCTCGGGAAGGCCTTGCCGCCGAGGCTGATGCCTTCGGCGCTCGGAATCAGGACCGGGCGCCCGCCGCGCAGCACGGCGGCGGCGGAATTGGACGTACCCAGATCGATGCCGATGACGGCCATGGCGTGCCTCTTGCGGTTACATGCCCTCGGACATCGGCGCGGCTTCCTTCTGCGGGATCTGCGCGATCATGCAGTCGGTGGTGAGGATCAGCCCCGCGATCGATGCCGCGTTCTGCAGCGCGGCGCGCGCCACCTTGCACGGATCGAGCACGCCCATCTTCACCAGGTCGCCGTACTCGCCGGTCGCGGCGTTGTAGCCGAAGTCGCCCTCGCCGTCGGCGACG
>SCUH01000151.1 GCA_004298295.1 Betaproteobacteria bacterium
GACGGCACCTGGGGCGTGAAACGCGAGTACTACGACAACTCGATGAAGATCGGCCGCCCGGTGTTCCGGCAGATGGCGGGCACGCAGCCGGATTACGTCAGCTCCGATTGCCCGATTGCCGGGCGCCACATCCGCCAGGGCATGGGCGATGAAGCGCCGGGTGCCGAGAAGGCGCACCCCCTCAGCCTGGTGCGCAAGGCTTACGGCCTCTAGATTCGCCGCGCTTCTTGCCGTGCTGCTCGCGGCCTGCGCATCGCCGCCGCGTCCGCAGCCGGAGTTCTCCTTTGCGCTGCTCGGCGACATGCCATACTCGCACGCGCAGGCGAATCTGTTCGACGATCTCATCGGGCAGCTCAACCGCGAGCCGCTCGCCTTCGTCGTGCACGTCGGCGACATCACCTCAGGCCGGGGTCCCTGCGGCGACGAATGGCTCGAAGCGCGCGCGCGCCAGTTCGCGCGCATCCGCCATCCTTTCGTGCTGCTGCCGGGGGACAACGAATGGACCGACTGCCACCGCGGCGGTTTCGAGCCGCTCGAGCGGCTCGCCAGGTGGCGCAGCCTGTTCTGCCAGCCCGTCGCGGCACTGGCGCCCGTTCGGCAGCCGGGCGAATACTGCGAGCACGTGCGCTGGGAAATGAACGGCTTCGTGTTCGCGGGCGTGAACGTTCCGGGCAGCAACAACAATCTGGGCCGCACGCCGCGGATGGACGCGGAGCACGCGCAGCGCATGCAGGCCGTGTTCGCGTGGCTCGACGAGGCCCGTGCGCTGGCGCGCGGGCGCAAGGGTCTCGTGGTGCTGATGCAGGCCAATCCGTTTCTCGAGCCGCGCGCCGGCCCGGACGGTTTCGCGCCGCTGCGCGAATGGCTGCGCGGCGCGGCGCAGGACGCTTCGCTGCGCCTGCTGCTGGTGCACGGCGACACGCACCGGTTTCGCGACGACGCACCATTCACAGGGTTGCGCCGGGTCGAAGTGCCCGGTTCGCCGCAGCTGCGCTGGCTGCGCGCCGCCGTGATCGGGAATCAGCTGCGCGTCGAAGCTGCGGAGCCGCCGTGATACGCAGCGGACCGCGGTGTTTGACGTGGATCAATCGTCGTCCGCGACCTGCAATTAACGTACGATGCCATTGTTCTCCGGGAAGGGCTCGTTGCGATGAATGGATTGAGCGCTGGTCTGTGTCACTGGGTATTCGCGGCGCTCGTCGCGCTGGCGGCGAGCCCGGCCCTGGGACAGGGTGCCGCCGCCAAGGACGCATCGAGCGCCGCCGCCCCGGCCGCAGCGGCCGCAGCGGCCGCCGACGAGCGGCCGGACAACGAGACCTGCCTGTCCTGCCACGGCAACGAAGGCCTGGAGGCCGACGGCCCCGACGGCAAGAAGCGCAAGCTGCACGTCGACGGCGAGCGCTTCGGCAAGAGCGTTCATGGCAAGCGCCTGTGCGTCGAATGCCACAAGAACATCACCGAGGTTCCTCACGCACCGGTCCAGGTGCTGGTCAGCTGCGTGCAGTGCCACCAGGACCTGCTGCGCATTGCCCAGGAGGAGAACAAGGCCCAGAACGTCCCGCGGCTGGGCGTGGTGAACGAGCAGATCGAACGCTACATGAAGTCGATTCACGCGCGGCCCAGCCGCGCCGATCAATCCCGCACCAATGCCACCTGCTACAACTGCCACGACGCGCACAACGTCTATCCGCTCGGCAGCACCGAACGCGCCGAATGGCGCCTGAGCATCCCGAACAAGTGCGGCGCCTGCCATGTGAAGCAACGCGAGGATTACGCCAAATCGGTGCACGGCAAGGAAGTGCTGGAAAACGCCAATCCCGTGGCGGCGGTGTGCTCGGATTGCCACACCACGCACGACGTCGAATCGCCGAAGCTCGACGCGAGCCGGCTGGTGATCACCAAGAACTGCGGCAACTGCCACCAGGACTCGCTCACCACCTACAGCCAGACCTATCACGGCCAGGTCAACAAGCTGGGATTCGCC
>SCUH01000152.1 GCA_004298295.1 Betaproteobacteria bacterium
CGACGGCTTTTTCTACAAGGGCCAGGAAGTCGCGGTGATCGGCGGCGGCAACACCGCGGTCGAGGAGGCGCTCTACCTCGCGAACCTCTGCAGCAAGGTGACGCTGGTGCACCGGCGCGAGCGCTTCCGCGCCGAGAAGATCATGATCGACAAGCTGATGAAGAAGGTCGCCGACGGCCGTATCGCGCTCGAGCTCGATTCGGTGCTGGAGGAGGCGCTCGGCGATGCCAAGGGCCTGAACGGGGTGCGCGTGCGCAACGTGAAGACGGGCGCTGCGCGCGACCTCGCGGTGCAGGGCCTGTTCGTCGCCATCGGCCACACGCCCAACACGCAGCTCTTCGAGGGCCAGCTGGAGATGACGAACGGCTACATCGCGACGCGCGGCGGCAGCGACGGCAATGCCACGGCCACGAGCGTCGCGGGGGTGTTCGCCGCCGGCGACGTGCAGGACCACGTCTATCGCCAGGCGGTGACCAGCGCCGCGAGCGGCTGCATGGCGGCGCTCGATGCGGAGAAGTTCCTCGATGCGCAAGCCGCGGCATGATCACGGCGCGCGCCACAGCGCAGACGGGGACGAGGACTTCCGCCAGGCGGTCGCCGACGTCGTCCCGCTGAAGCGGGAACGGCGCCACGCGCTCAAGGGCCCGCCGCCTGCGCCGCACGCGGCGCAACGCCGGCGCGACGAGCGCGCGGCGCTGCACGAAAGCCTGTACGCGCCGTTCTCGATCGAGGACGCGCTCGAATCAGGCGAGGAGCTGACCTACCTGCGCGAGGGACTGTCGCGACAGCTGCTGCGGCGGCTGCGCCGCGGCCACTGGGTGGTGCAGTCGAGCCTCGACCTGCACGGCATGAACCGCGTCACCGCGGCCGATGCGGTCTCCGTCTTCCTGCGCGCATCCAAGGCGCGCGGACTGCGCTGCGTGCGCATCGTGCATGGCAAGGGTCTCGGCTCGAAGAACCGCGAGCCGGTGCTCAAGACGAAACTGCGGCAATGGCTGCCGCCGCGCGACGAGGTGCTCGCCTTCTGTCAGGCGCCCGCCGCGCACGGCGGCGGCGGGGCACTGCTCGTGATGCTCAAGACCAGGTAAACACTCAGGAAATCGGGGGCGGAGTCATTACTCTGACCCCTGACTCTGACCCCAATCCGCTAGATGGCGGACTCGTTGGTCTCGCCGGTGCGGATGCGCACGACGTGCTCCACGCCGGTGACGAAGATCTTGCCGTCGCCGATCTTGCCAGTGCGCGCGGCCTTGATGATGGCTTCGATCGCGGGCTCGATCTGGCTTTCGGAGACCACGACCTCGACCTTCACCTTGGGGAGGAAATCGACCACGTACTCGGCGCCGCGGTAGAGCTCGGTGTGGCCCTTCTGTCGGCCGAAGCCCTTCACCTCGGTGACGGTCAGCCCGGTGACGCCGACTTCGGAGAGCGCCTCGCGCACTTCGTCGAGCTTGAATGGTTTGACGATGGCTTCGATCTTTTTCATCGCGGGCTCCCTGCCGGCCTCGGGTGACGGGGCTAATTCTATAATGACCGCATGGCGATGATCGACAATCTGCGCCCGGCGCTGCTGTTCTGGTGGGGGCAGGTGCTCGCCCTGCTTAAGATGAACAGCCGAGCGCTGGAAACGTACCGGGCCGTGACCCGCGACAACCCGCGCCACCAGCAGGCCTGGAGCTGCATCGGCGTCATGCTCGCAGAGCGCGATCGGCACGCGGCGGCGCTGGAAGCCTTCGAGCGGGCGCTCGCAATCGATCCCGGGGATGCCGCTTCGCACTTCAACGTGGGCTTCCTGCTGCAGGGCCGGGGCCGGCACGAGGAAGCGATCGCGCGGTTCAACCGCACGATCGAGATCGACCCGCTCGTCGACCGGGCCTGGTACGGCCTCGGGCTGTCGCTCGCCAGCCTCGGGCAGCACGCGCAGGCCGCCGAAAAGTTCGAGGAAGCCGCGCGCCTGCAGCCCATGAATCCCTACGCCGGCTACCAGCTCGCCGGGGCCCGCCACAAGCTCGGCGAGCACGAGAAGGTGCGCGCCGAGTACCTCCGGGTCAAGGGCTTCGATCCCAAGGTCGCGGAGCGGATCCGCGTCGAGTTCGGCGTCAGCGCCCGATAGCGTGGCGGAGCAGCTGCGCGTCGCCGGCTCGCTCGCGGGCGTCGCTGCGGCGGACTGGAACGCGCTCCTCGCGCAGGCGGGCGGCGGCTCGGGCAACCCGTTCATGCGTCACGAGTTCCTCGCGGCGTTGCTCGAAACCGGATGCGCCAGCGCGCGCACCGGTTGGCGGCCGCAGTTTCTGCTGCTCGAGCGCGAGGGCCGGCTTGCCGGGGCGATGCCGCTCTACGTCAAGGCGCATTCCTGGGGCGAGTACGTCTTCGACTGGGCCTGGGCCGACGCCTACCAGCGCCACGGGCTCGCGTATTACCCCAAGCTCCTCTGCGCAGTGCCGTTCACGCCGGTCGCGGGCCCGCGTCTGCTCGCCGCCGACGCGGGTGCCCGCCGGTCGGTCCTGGCTGGCGCGCTCGAGGCGGCGCGCGAGTTCTCCTCGCTGCACGTGCTGTTCCCGCAGCCGCAGGAGGCCGGCGCGATGCGCGACGCCGGCATGATCCTGCGGCGCACGGTGCAGTTTCACTGGACCAACGCCGGCTACGCCGATTTCGAGGATTTTCTCTCGCGGCTGACGCACCGGCGGCGCAAGGTCATCCGGCAGGAACGGCGCCGCGTGCGCGAGGCCGGCATCGCGTTCCGCTGGCTGCGCGGCGCGGAAATCGAATCGGCGGACTGGGAATTCTTCGAGCGCTGCTATCGCCGCACCTACGCGGCGCACCGCTCGACGCCCTACCTGAACCTGGAATTCTTCCAGCGCCTGGGCACGGCGCTGCCGCAGCACACGCTGATGATCCTCGCCGAGCGCCGCACGGCCTCCGGCGCGACGCCGGTGGCCGCGGCGCTCAACCTCGTCGCCGACGGCGTGCTCTACGGGCGCTACTGGGGCGCCGCCGAGGCCGTGCCGCTATTGCATTTCGAGGCCTGCTACTACCAGGCGATCGAATACGCGATCACGCATGGGCTCGAGCGCTTCGAGGGCGGCGCCCAGGGCGAGCACAAGATGTTCCGCGGTCTGCTGCCGGTGGAGACGCTGTCGGCGCACTGGCTGGCGCATCCGGGTTTCGCCTCGGCGATCGAACAGCACCTCGCGCGCGAAACGCGCGGCATGGCTCGCTATGTCGACGAGCTGAACGAACACTCGCCGTTCAAGCGATAATCGCCCTTTCGGCACGAGAGGCAACAATGCGGCTCAACGGCAAGGTGGCGATCGTCACCGGGGCAGGCTCGGGATTCGGCGAAGGCATCGCCAGGCGCTTCGCGCAGGAAGGCGCGCGCGTCGTGGTGAACGACATCAACGTCCAGGGCGGCGAGCGCGTCGCGGGCGAGATCGCCACCGCCGGCGGCAAGGCGCTTTTCCTGCGCGCCGACGTCACGCGCGGCGCGGAATGGGCCGGCATGATCGGCGCCGCCGAGACGGCCTTCGGCGGGCTGGACATCATCGTCAACAATGCCGGCTGGACCCACCGCAAGAAACCGTACGCGGAGGTCACCGAGGCCGAGTTCGACAAGGTGTACGCCATCAACGTGAAGAGCGTCTACCTCTCCGCGCTGCACGCGCTGCCGGTGTTCCGGCGGCGAGGCGGGGGGTGCCTGGTCAACATCGCCTCCACCGCGGGCTTGAGGCCGCGTCCGGGCCTGACCGTGTACAACAGCTCCAAGGCCGCGGTGATCCTGATGAGCAAGTCGATGGCGGCCGAGTTCGGGCCTGAGCGCATCCGGGTCAACTGCGTCAATCCGGTCTTCAGTGCGGATACCGCGCTGTCGGCCGAATTTGCCGGCGGCGCCATCACCGAGGAGGTGCGGCAACGCTACCTCGCCACGAT
>SCUH01000153.1 GCA_004298295.1 Betaproteobacteria bacterium
ACGCCAACCCGCGCATCGACATCACCGACAAGGTGATCAAGTCCCTGGACGCCAAGCCGCCCGCCCGATGACATGGCGTTCACGCTCGCCGAGATCGCCGCGCGCTTCGGTGGCCGGGTCGTCGGCGCTCCGCAGGTCCTGATCCGGCAGGTCGGCACGCTGGAGCGTGCCGGCGACGGCCAGATCGCGTTTCTCGCCAATCCGCGCTACCGCGCGCGCCTCGCCGCGACGCGCGCCGCGGCGGTCATCGTCGGCTCCGACGCCGAGGCGCTGACCGCGCTGCCGCGCATCGTCTGCGACAACCCCTATGCGTATTTCGCGCGCGTCTCGCAACTGCTCAACCCGCCGGAAGCCGTGGTGCCGGGCGTGCAATCCGGTGCACGGGTGGCGGCGGGCGCGCGCATCGATGCCAGCGCGCGCATCGACGCCGGCGCGAGCGTCGAGGCAGACGCCGCAGTGGGCCCCGGTTGCTGGATCGGGACCGGCTGCTTCGTGGGGCAGGGGACCGAGCTCGGCGAGGGCTGCCGGCTGTATCCCTCGGTCGTGATCTATGCCGGCTGCCGCCTCGGCGCGCGCGTGGTACTGCATTCGGGCGTGGTGATCGGTGCCGACGGTTTCGGCATTGCGCGCGAGGACGGGCGCTGGATCAAGATCCCGCAGATCGGCCGCGTCGTCATCGGCGATGATGTCGAGATCGGCGCCAATACGACCATCGACCGCGGCGCGATCGAGGACACGGTGATCGAGGAAGGGGTCAAGCTCGACAACCAGATCCAGATCGGCCACAACTGCCGCGTCGGCGCGCACACCGCTATGGCCGGTTGCGTCGCCGTCGCCGGCAGCGCCGACATCGGCCGGCGCTGCACCATCGGCGCCGGCGCGATCATCCTCGGGCACCTGTCGATCTGCGATGACACCGAGGTATCGGCTGACACCGTGATCTCGCGCTCCATCCGCCAGCCCGGCACCTATACCGGCATGTTCCCGTTCGACGACAACCGCTCCTGGGCGCGCAACACGGCGCTGGTGCGCCACCTCGCCGAACTGGCCGAGCGCGTCAGGCGCCTGGAACGGCAACTGCAGCAAAAGGACCCCGGACATGGCTGACATGAACATCTACGAGGTGCTCGAGCATCTGCCGCAGCGCTTTCCGCTGCTGCTGGTCGACCGGGTGCTGGAATGCGAGCCCGGCAAGCGCATCCTGGCGCTGAAGAACGTCTCGGCCAACGAGCCGTACTTCCCGGGGCACTTCCCGACGCGCCCGATCATGCCCGGCGTGCTGATCCTCGAGTGCATGGCGCAGGCCGCAGGCATTCTCGCCTTCCGCACGCTCGGCACGCAGGTCGAGCCGAACTCGATCTACTACTACGCCGGCATCGACAACGCGCGCTTCAAGCGCCCGGTGGTGCCCGGCGACCGCCTCGAAGTCGAGGTCGTGGTGCTGGCGCGCAAGCGCAGCGTCTGGAAATTCGGCTGCACGGCCCGCGTCGAAGGCGCCGTGGTCGCCGAAGCCGAGATCCTGTGCACCATGCGCACGGCCGGGGCCGAGGGCGCATGATCCACGCCAGCGCCGTGGTGCACGCGGGCGCGCAGCTCGGCGCCGGCGTCGCCGTCGGCCCGTTCTCGATCATCGGCGAGCACGCGCTGATCGGCGAGGGCAGCGTGATCGGCCCCCACGTCGTGATCGCGGGCCATACCCGCATCGGGCGCAACAACCGCATCCACCCGTTCTGCTCGATCGGCGGCGAGCCGCAGGACAAGAAGTACGGCGGCGAACCCACCGGCGTCGAGATCGGCGACGACAACACGATTCGCGAGTACGTCACCATCAACCGCGGCACGGCGCAGGACGCGGGCGTGACCCGGCTGGGCAGCGACAACTGGATCATGGCCTACGCGCACCTGGCGCACGATTGCCAGGTCGGCAGCCATACCATCTTCGCCAACCTGGCGCAGCTCGCCGGCCACGTCCACATCGGCGACTGGGTGATCCTGGGCGGCGGCACGCTGGTGCACCAGTTCGTGCACGTCGGTGCGCATGCTTTCACCGGCATGAGCACCTACCTCGACCGCGACCTGCCGCCTTTCGTCAAGGCGGCGGGGCACATGGCGAAGCCCTTCGGCATCAACGGCGAAGGTTTGCGCCGGCGCGGCTTTGCCGCGGCCACCATCGCGGCGCTGAAGAAAGCCTACCGCACGGTGTACCGCGCGGGACTGTCGCAGCAGGAGATCCTGCAGGAACTCGCCCGGCAGGGCGCCGAGTGCGCCGAGGTGCGCGCCATCGCCGAGTTCATCGAGGCGTCGCCGCGCGGAATCATCCGCTAGTGCAGGATCGCCCCACCCATGTCGCGATGGTGGCCGGCGAGGCCTCCGGCGACCTGCTCGGCAGCCACCTGATGGCCGCGCTGAAGGCGCGGCGCGCGGGCCTGCGCTTTTCCGGCATCGGCGGGCCGAAGATGATCGCGCAAGGGCTGGAGAGCCTCTACCCGATCGAGCAGCTTTCGGTGCGCGGCTACGCCGAAGTGCTGGGCCAGTACCGCGCCATCACCGAGATGCGCCGCAAGCTCGCGCGGCGCCTCCTCGAGGAGCGGCCGGCGCTCTACATCGGCATCGATTCCTCCGACTTCAACCTCGAGCTCGAGCGGCAGCTGAAGGACGCCGGCATCCCGACCGTGCAGTACGTCAGTCCCTCGATCTGGGCCTGGCGCGGCTGGCGCGTGCGGCGCATCGCACGCTCGGTCACGCACGTGCTGGCGCTGTTTCCGTTCGAACCGGCGCTCTATGAAAAAGCCGGCGTGGCGGTGACCTACGTCGGACATCCGCTCGCCGATCTCATCCCGCTCGCGAGCGACAGGGCGCAGGCCCGCGCGCAGCTGCGGCTGCCGGCCGCAGCGCGCATCGTGGCGCTGCTGCCCGGCAGCCGGCGCTCCGAGCTGCAGTACATGGGCGAGATTTTCGTGCGCGCGGCGCGCCGGCTGAGCGAGCAGCTGCCGGAGGCGCATTTCGTCTGCCCGACCGCGTCGCGCGACACGCGCGAGCAGTTCGAGGCGGTGCTGCGAAGCGAGGGCGCGGCCGACTTGCCGCTGACGCTGCTCTACGGACATTCGCGCGAGGCCCTCGCCGCCGCCGATGTCGCGCTGGTGGCGAGCGGCACCGCGACCCTGGAAACCGCGCTCATCAAGACGCCGATGGTGATCGCCTACCGCCAGTCGCCGGTGACCTGGGCGCTGATGCGCCACATGATCTACCTGCCCTACATCGGCCTGCCGAACATCCTCGCGGGCGAAGCCTTCGTGCCCGAGTACATCCAGAACCGGGCCACGCCCGAGGCGCTCGCCGGCGCGCTCGCTGCGCTGCTGCAGGACCCCGAGGCGCAGCAGCGCCAGATCGAGCGCTTCCGTGCCATCCACGCGACGCTCAGGCAGAACACTGCGCAGAAGGCCGCCGACGCGGTACTCGGCGTGCTCGATGGCGCGCGCACCTGAGGTCTGCGGCGTCGACGAGGCCGGGCGCGGGCCGATCGCGGGCCCGGTGTACGCCGCGGCCGTGGTGCTCGACCCCGAGCGCGCGATCGCGGGACTGGCCGATTCGAAGCTCCTCAGCGCGGCGCGGCGCGAGCGGCTTGCCGAATTGATCCGCGCCCGCGCCCGAACCTGGCATGTGGCCTGGGCAAGCGTCGAGGAGATCGACGCGTTGAACATCCTGCAGGCGAGTCTGCTCGCGATGCGCCGGGCGGTGGAAGGCCTCGCCTTCCTGCCCGACGAGGCGCTCATCGACGGCAGTCATTGCCCCGCGCTCGCCTGCCGCACCCGCGCCATGGTCGCGGGCGACCGCCTGCACGGCGCGATCTCGGCCGCGTCGATCCTGGCGAAAACCGCGCGCGACGCGGAGATGCTGCGTCTGCACGCATGCCACCCGGTCTACGCCTTCGATCGCCACAAGGGCTATCCGACGCCCGAGCACCTCGCACTTCTCGAGCGCCACGGGCCCTGCGCGATCCACCGCCGGACGTTTGCGCCGGTGAGGCGGGTGTTGATCAGGTTGAGCGGCGGCAATACACCGATCTCAATTTGACGCGTCGGTACGGGTGTTGATTTCCCCGTTCTCGGCTTTTCGGCATGAATCTCGCCGCAAAGCCGAGATCTGGGGAAGATCGAATTCGCACTGCGCGCGATTTTTCGCACCACGGGAGAATCAAATTCGCACTGCGGGCGGATCAACGCGTGACGCTTTTCACGGCCTGAAGCAGCATCCGCGCTTCGTTTTCCGGCGCCACCTGAGGCCGCAACGCCGCCACGTGCCGTTTCAGTTCCCGGTAGAACCCGGCATCGCCCATCACGCGCCGCATCAGCGCCGCGAGCGCGCGCCCGTTTTCCACTGCAAAGTATCCCGGGTAATCCGCGCCCAGCAGGCCAACGTTCCCCGGAATGCGCGAGGCGAACACCGGCACACCGATGCGGATCGCCTCCGAGACGACGTTCGCGCCGCCTTCCATCCGCGAGCTGATCACCATGGCGTGGCTTGCGGCGAGCCAGCGCAGGGCCCGCGCGTGCGGCAAACCGCCAAGCCACCGGTAGCGCGGCTCGGAACGCATCGCGGCACGTGCTTCGCGCGCCAGCTGCGCGTCGAGCGATTCGCCCAGCTGCACCACTTCGAGCGGCAACCCTCGCGGCAGCAGCGCGAGCGCGGCTAACGCGCGCAAGGGGTCCTTTTCCTCGCGCAGATGGCCGATGACGCAAAAACGGAATCGCCTCTTGGGCGGTGCGTGGCGTAGCCGCGTGGCGCTCGATTGCACCACCACCGAGGCCTTCGCCCGCAGGCGCCGCGGCAGCTCGCGCAGCGCCTCGGGTTGCAGCACGATGAAGCCGTGCGCCATCGCGAGCGAGGCCCGCGCTTCCGGCGAATGGCGGATGTCACGATAGACGTCGGTGCCGGTCAGGGCGAGCAACAACGGCCGGCCGGGATGCGCGGCGTGGAAGGCGCGCATCGAAGCGTGGCTGCGGCGTGCGTGCAGTGCCAGCATCAGATCCGTACGCGCATCGAGCCGCCATTGCTGCGCCACGGTCACCGCGTGTCCGGCAGCGCGCAACATCGCTGCCCAGCGCAGCGCGGTGTGGCGGTTGCCGCTGCGCGCGCCGGGGCGCGCGGGGGTGACGAGCGCGATTCTCACGGCCGTGCCGAGCGTTTAGACTGGCGAGCGCCATGACACCGCAAGCGTTCGCCGCCGAACTGCAAGCCGCCCGCGCGCGCACGCTCGCGCTCACGGCCGACCTCGCCGGCGAGCGCCAGTTCGGGCCGCGCCTCGCGATCGTGAATCCGCCGCGCTGGGAGTTGGGGCACGTGGGCTGGTTCCAGGAGTACTGGTGCCTGCGGCGCACCGCGCCGGAGCGGTTCTCGAGCGCGCGCGCGGCGTCGATTCTGCCGCAGGCCGACAGTCTCTACAACTCGGCGACCGTGCCGCACGAGACGCGCTGGTCGCTGCCGCTGCCCGAGTTCGAGGCCACGCGGCGCTACTGTGCCGAAGTGCTGGCGCGTACCGTGGCGCAGCTCGGCCGCCGCTGCGACGCCGATGACGCCTATTTCGCGCACCTCGCGCTGCGGCACGAGGACATGCACGCCGAGGCGTTTCATTACACGCGGCAGACGCTGGGCTACGAGGCGCCGCCGCTCGCGGACGCCGAGCGCCCCGGCGGCGAACGCGTTAGCGGCGATGCCGAGATCCCGGGCGGCACGTTCCCGCTGGGCGCTGCGCCGGACGCGGCTTTCGTCTTCGACAACGAGAAATGGGCGCATGCGGTGACGCTGGCGCCGTTTCGCATGGCGCGCGCCGCGGTGAGCAACGCCGAGTACGAGGCTTTCGTGGAGGAGGGCGGCTACCGGCGGCGCGAGCTCTGGAGCGAAGCCGGCTGGCGCTGGCTGGCGCAGTCCGGGCGCGAGGCGCCGCTCTATTGGAAGCGCGAGGGTCGCGACTGGCGCCTGCGCCGCTTCGATCGCTGGATCGCGCTGCCGGCCGACGAGCCTGCGGCGCACGTCAACTGGTACGAAGCCGATGCCTATTGCCGCTACGCGGGGCGTCGACTGCCCTGCGAAGCCGAATGGGAATTCGCCGCCTGCTGGGACGCGCGCGCCGGCCGCAAGCGGCGCAATCCCTGGGGCGACGAGCCGTGGACGCCGCGGCGCGCCTGCCTCGCGCAGGCTTCGCTCGCCAGCGTGCATGCGTATCCCGAGGGCGACAATCCCTGGGGCGTGCGCCAGCTGATCGGCAACGTCTGGGAATGGACCTCGAGTACGTTCCGGCCTTACTCCGGGTTCTCGCCCGATCCTTACCAGGAATATTCGGCGCCCTGGTTCGGCACGCACCAAGTGCTGCGAGGCGGTGCCTTCACCACCTCGCCGCGCATCGCCTACGGCGGCTATCGCAATTTCTTCACGCCCGATCGCGCCGACGTGTTCGCGGGCTTGCGCACCTGCGCGATCGAGGCCGGATGAGCGTCATCCGCTCGCGCGACAACGAGCGCCTGCGCCGCTGGCGCAAGCTCGCCGCCTCGGGGCGCGCGCGGCGCGCCGAGGGCCGCGCGATGATCGAGGGCGTGCATCTGGTGGCGGCTTGCCTCGCGAGCGGACGCCGGCCCGCGGCGCTGATCGTGAGCGAGTCGGGTCTGGCGCGAGCCGAGATCGCGGCGCTGGTGAAAGCATCGAAGCTGCAGCCGGTGGTCCTCGCCGATGCATTGTTCGCTGCGCTCGCCGATACCGAGACGCCGGCTGGCATGGCTGCAGAAATCGCGATCCCCGAAGGCGAATCCGATCTCGCGGCGGCAAGCGGTTGCGTATTTCTCGACGGCGTGCAGGACGCGGGCAACGTAGGCGCCATCCTGCGCAGCGCCGCAGCGTTCGCGGCCGGTGACGTGGTGCTCGCACCGGGCTGTGCCGACGCCTGGTCGCCAAAGGTCCTGCGCGCAGGAATGGGCGCACATTTCGTTCTGAGAATCGGCCAGAGCAACGACATGGATTCGGCGTTGGATCGGTTTGGCGGGACGATCGTCTGCGCGGTCGTGCGCGGAGGCACTGCGATCTCGAAGGCCGATCTGCGCGGCCGCATCGGCTGGATCTTCGGCGGCGAGGGGCAGGGGGTGGGCGCGGCGCTTGCCGCGCGCGCGCAGCTCAGCGTCACGATCCCGATGCCCGGCGCCACCGAGTCGCTCAACGTCGCGGCCGCGGCCGCGATCTGCTTCTACGAGCGCGCGCGCCAGCTCAGTACACCTGCCGCTCGAGGCTGAGCTCGCCCAGGATGGTGGTGGCGAGCTCCTCGATCGACTTGGTGGTGGAATTGATCCAGCGGATGCCTTCGCGGCGCATCAGGAGCTCGGCCTGTGCGACCTCGTAGCGGCAGTTGCCGAGCTCGGCGTACTGGCTGTCGGGGCGGCGTTCCTGGCGGATCTCGCGCAGCCGCTCGGGCGCGATGGTCAGGCCATAGACGCGGTTCTTGTGCCTGCGCAGCGCTTCGGGCAGCCGCATGCGCGTGAAATCCTCCGGGATGAGCGGGTAGTTCGCCGCCTTGACCCCGAACTGCAGCGCGAGATAGAGGCTGGTCGGCGTCTTGCCGCTGCGCGACACGCCCGTGAGAATGACGTCGGCCTGCTCCAGGTCGCGGTGCGAGGCGCCGTCGTCGTGCACCATGGCGAAGTTGACCGCTTCCATGCGCCGTTCGTAGGTATTTTTGTCGCGTGCGCTGTGCGAGCGCCCGACGGTGTGGCTCGACATCGTGCCCAGACCCGCTTCGAGCGGGCCGATGAAGGTCTCGAAAAAATCGAGGAACAGCGCATTCGCGCGCTGCAGCACCGCGCGCGCCTGCGGGTTGACCAGCGTCGAGAACACGATCGGCTGGCCGTTGCCGCGCAGGCCCTCGCGCTCGATGCGCTCGAGGCATTCGCCCGCCTTGTCGACACTGTCGACGAAAGGCAGCGTCACCTGGTTGAACTCGACGTCCTCGAATTGCGTCAGCAGGCTGTGGCCGAGCATCTGCGCCGTGATCCCGGTGCCGTCGGAGACGAAGAACACGGTGCGGCGATGCGGCATGCGGCTAAAATAAAGTGTTTGGATGCCGGCGGCAAATCACGGGGAGCAGCGGACGATGCATGTGGCGTGGCTGAAGGACTTGCGGCTGGCCGACCTCGACGCGGTCGGAGGCAAGAACGCATCGCTGGGCGAGATGATCGGCGGCCTCGCGGCCGCCGGTATTCGGGTGCCGGGCGGCTTCGCCACCACGGCCGCGGCGTACCGCGATTTCCTCGCCGCCAACGGCCTCGAAGCGCGCATCGCCGAACGCCTTCAGCAGCTCGACCCGAACGACGTCGCTGCGCTTGCGCGGTGTGGCGCGGAAATCCGAGGCTGGATTGTTTCCGGGCGCATGCCGGCTGCGATCGAGAATTCAATAAAAGCCTATTATCAAGAGCTTGAACGAGAAAGTGGAAGTGAAATCTCGTTCGCAGTGAGGTCTTCGGCCACCGCCGAGGACCTGCCCGATGCCTCCTTCGCGGGGCAGCAGGAGACCTTCCTCAATGTGCGCGGCCTGGATCACGTGCTGGAGGCCATCCGGCACGTCTACGCCTCGCTTTATAACGATCGCGCCATCTCCTACCGGGTACACCACGGTTTCAAGCACGCCGGCGTCGCCCTTTCGGCCGCGGTCCAGCGCATGGTGCGCAGCGACCTCGGCGCGAGCGGCGTCATGTTCACGCTCGACACCGAATCGGGCTTTCGCGACGTGGTCTTCATCACCTCGTCCTGGGGGCTGGGGGAAATGGTGGTGCAGGGCGCCGTCAACCCCGACGAGTTCTACGTCCACAAGCCGCTGCTCGAACGCGGCCGCGCCGCGATCGTGCGCCGCTCGCTCGGCTCGAAGCTGCAGAAGATGGTGTTCGCCGAAGCCACCGCTGCGGGGCGCTCCACGCGCACGCTCGAAGTGCCGGACGCCGAGCGCGGGCGCTTCTCGCTCTCGGACGCCGACGTGCTGGAACTGGCGCGCGCCGCCTGCGCGATCGAGAAGCATTACCGCCGCCCGATGGACATCGAGTGGGCGCGTGACGGGCACGACGGGCGGCTCTACGTGCTGCAGGCGCGCCCCGAGACGGTGAAATCGCGCGCGCGCCCCGACGCCGAGGAGCGCTACCTGCTGCACGGCAGCGGCCAGGTGCTCGCCAGCGGCCGCGCCATCGGCAACAAGATCGGCGCCGGCACGGTGCGCAACGTCGCCGATGCCACGCAGATGGACACGGTGCGCAAGGGTGACGTGCTCGTTACCGACATGACCGATCCCAACTGGGAGCCGGTAATGAAGCTGGCGAGCGCCATCGTCACCAACCGCGGCGGCCGCACCTGCCACGCCGCGATCATCGCGCGCGAACTCGGCATCCCGGCCGTGGTCGGCTGCGGCGACGCCACTCACCGCCTGCGCGACGGCCGGGCGGTCACGGTGTCGTGCGCCGAGGGTGACACCGGCAACGTGTACGCCGGGCTGCTGCCTTTCGAGATCTCCTCGAGCGCGCGCGGCGAGCTGCCGCCGATCCCGGTGAAGATCGCGATGAACGTCGGCAACCCGCAGCTCGCCTTCAATTTCGCGCAGCTGCCGAACGCCGGCGTGGGGCTCGCGCGCCTCGAATTCATCATCAATAACGAAATCGGCGTCCATCCCAAGGCCTGCATCGAGTACCCGGACCTGCCTTCGCCGCTGCGCGAGGCGGTGGCGAACGCGGCGCGCGGCTACGCCGACCCGAAAGCGTTCTTTCGCGAGAAGATGGTCGAGGGCGTGGCCACCATCGCGGCGGCGTTCTGGCCCAAGCCGGTGATCGTGCGCCTGTCGGATTTCAAGTCGAACGAATACAAGAAGCTCCTCGGCGGCGAGCGCTACGAGCCCGACGAGGAAAACCCGATGCTGGGTTTTCGCGGCGCCTCGCGCTATATCGCACCCGCGTTCCGCGCCTGCTTCGAGCTGGAATGCGCCGCGCTGCGCGAGGTGCGCGACGAGCTGGGCTTCGCCAACGTCGAGCTCATGGTGCCGTTCGTGCGCACGCTGACCGAGGCACGCCAGGTGATCGCGCTGCTCGCCGCCAATGGCCTGAAGCGCGGTGCCAACGGCCTGCGGCTGATCATGATGTGCGAGCTGCCCTCGAACGCGATCCTGGCGGAGGCTTTCCTCGAGTACTTCGACGGCTTCTCGATCGGCTCCAACGACCTCACCCAGCTCACGCTCGGCCTCGACCGCGATTCGGGGCTGGTCGCGGAGGCCTTCGACGAGCGCGACCCCGCGGTCAAGGCGATGCTGGAGCTGGCGATCCGCGCCTGCCGCAAACACGGCAAGTACGTCGGCATCTGCGGCCAGGGGCCGTCGGACCATCCCGACCTCGCGCGCTGGCTGGTGGAGCAGGGCATCGGCAGCCTGTCGCTCAACCCGGACACCGTGGTCTCGACCTGGCTTGCGCTCGCCGGCACGCCGGAGCCCGCCGGCAGCGCCGCAGCGCGCCGCTCAGCGGCTGCGTAGCACGCGTTGCTTCTCGCGCTGCCATTCGCGCTCGCGTTCGGCCTCGCGCTTGTCATGCTTGAGCTTGCCGCGCGCCAGCGCGATCTCGGCCTTGATGCGGCCCTTGGCGTAGTGCAGGTCGAGCGGAATCAGCGCGTAGCCGCGCTCGCGGATCTTGCCGAGCAGGCGCCGGATCTCCTCGGCGTGCAGCAGGAGCTTGCGCGTGCGCGTCGGATCCGGCGTGATGTGCGTGGAAGCGGTGGCGAGCGGGCTCAGGTGCGCGCCGATCAGCCACAGCGCGTCGTCCTTCGCCAGGACGTAGGCATCGCCGATCTGCGCGCGTCCGGCGCGGATCGCCTTCACCTCCCAGCCCTCGAGCGCGAGCCCCGCCTCGAAGCGCTCCTCGATGAAGTAGTCGTGCGAGGCCTTGCGGTTCTGGACGATGACCATGGCGGGAGCGGGATTCTCCCATGAAGCGCATCAGCCGGTCGGCGATCGTCGAGCACAGCGCCGCGGAGCTCTACGCGCTGGTGCAGGACATCGAGGCCTACCCGGAATTCCTGCCCTGGTGCCTTGCGGCGCAGGTGCGCGAGCGCTCGCCGCACCGCACCGTGGCGACGCTCACGGTGGGCCTGCGCGGCCTGAAGCAGTCCTTCACCACCGAGAACGTCGATCGCGAGGCCGAATCGATCGACATGAAGCTGCTCGAGGGCCCGTTCCGGCGCTTCGCGGCGCACTGGCGCTTCCGGCCGCTCGGGCGCGACGCTGCGAAGATCGAGTTCTCCCTCGGTTACGAATTCGCCAATCGCATCGTCGCGCGCGCGCTCGATCCGCTGTTCGAGCAGATCGCGGGCAGCATGGTCGATGCCTTCACCCGGCGCGCGCAGCGGCTGCTCGATGACGCAATCGACGGTTGAGGTGGTCTACGCCCTGCCGCAGCGCGCGCAGGTGGTGACGGTAACGCTGGAGGAGGGGTCCACCGTGCTCGACGCGGTGCGCGCCTCTGGAATCACCGCGGACTACGCAGCCCTGGCGATCTTCGGCGAGCCGGTGGCGCCCGGGCACCGGCTGCGCGACGGCGACCGCATCGAGCTGCTGCGGCCGCTCGCGGTGCCGCCGATGGAGGCGCGCCGCCGGCGCGCCGCGCGCAGCGCGCAGCGCTAGGGCCTCATTCGCAGGACTGCTGCACCGCCTGGCGCGCCCGCGTGGTCTCGGCGGCAATCTGCGCGTCGTCGAGGTAGTAGCGCTCGCCCTTGGCGTCGGTGCGCGCGATGCGCGCGCCGCTTTCCAGCGCGCGCAGCGCGTTGCGCGAACTCTCGCAGTTCTCCTTCTTCCGGGCCGCGTCCGCCTGCGCCTTGGCTTCGGTCTCGCGCGCCTTCTCGGCGTCGATCTGGCGCTTGCGGAAGGCCTGCTCCTGCTCGGCCGGCGTGAGCGGGCCCTGCTTCGCGTCCTTGGCCGCGGCGCTCTTGGCCGCGGGCGACGCGGGCGCGGCCGGCGCGGGGGTCGCCGCGCCGCGGATCTCGCGCACCTTGGCACCGGGCGGCGGTGAGTCGCCGCACTCGCGCCGGCCATCCTTGTTGGTCCAGCACTGCACCTGCGCCTGCGCCGCGCCGGCGGCCAACACGGCAAGCAAAACGATCAGCGTCTTTCGCATGAGGGCTCCTCGGTGCCAAGTATAATGCCGCTTTGCGCGAAAGGCCTGCCATGCGGGTGATCCAGAAGGCGCTGACCTTCGACGACGTGCTCCTCGTTCCCGCCCACTCGCGCGTCCTGCCACG
>SCUH01000154.1 GCA_004298295.1 Betaproteobacteria bacterium
CGCCGAGGCCGGCTCGAACATCGACTCGATCAGCATGGAGGACGAGCGCTCGATGTTCGCCTCGATGAATTTCGTCATCGAGGTCGCCGATCGCCGGCACCTCGCGCGCGTCATGCGCGCGCTGCGCCGGCTGCCCGACGTCAAGAAACTGACGCGCGGGCGCGAGTAGCCCCGCCCGCCGCGCGGGGGCTTGACAGGTTCTGTAATTCAATTATAATTGAATCATTGAATTATAACGGAGCGTGGCGCCGTGAACCCGGAGCAGGCGGAGAGAATCACCCAGTACGCGGACATGTTCGCCGCCATGGGCACCGAGTCGCGCCTGCGCATCATGCAGCGGCTGCTCGCCTCGCACCCCCAGGGCCTGGTGGTCGGCGAGATCCAGGCGGAGCTGGGCCTGTCGGGGTCGAACCTCTCGCACCATCTGGACAAGCTGCGCAACGAGGGGCTGGTGCGGGTCGAGCGCGAAGGCACGTTCCTGCGCTACCGCGCCAACGCCGCGGCGCTGCAGCAGCTGCTCGCGTTTCTCTATGCCGAATGCTGCTCGCGCAGCACCGCGGTCAACCCCAAGTCCATCCTCAAGCTGAGCCAATAGGAGACCCCATGGAAACCACCGACATCAAGGACGCGGTCAGAGACAAGTACGCGCGCGCGGCGCAGAGCGTCGCCACGGGCGCCAAGGGCAGCTGCTGCAGCGGGCGCAGCGGCTGCGCCGATCCGATCACGAGCAACCTGTACGGCTCCGGCGACACGGACCAGCTGCCCGAGAAGGCGGTGCTCGCCTCGCTCGGCTGCGGCAATCCCACGGCACTCGCCGAGCTCAAGCCCGGCGAAATCGTCCTCGACCTCGGCTCGGGCGGCGGCATCGACGTGCTGCTCTCGGCACGGCGCGTCGGCCCGGCCGGCAAGGCCTACGGCCTCGACATGACCGACGAGATGCTCGCGCTCGCGCGCGAAAACCAGCGCAAGTCGGGACTCGCGAACGTCGAATTCCTCAAGGGCGAGATCGAGCACATCCCGCTGCCGGATAATTCGGTCGACGTGATCATCTCCAACTGCGTCATCAACCTCTCGGCCGACAAGGATCGCGTCCTGCGCGAGGCCTTCCGCGTGCTCAAGCCCGGCGGCCGCTTCGCCGTGTCCGACGTCGTGACGCGCGGCCAGGTGCCGACCGAAATTCGCAAGAGCATGCTGCTCTGGGTGGGATGCGTGGCGGGCGCGCTCGACGAAGCCGAGTATCGCGCGAAGCTCGCGGCGGCCGGCTTCGTGGCGGCGGCGGTCGAGCCCACGCGCGTCTACCGCGTCGCGGACGCCGAGGACTTTCTCGCCGAGCAGGGGATCGATGTCCGCGCCATCGCGCCGCAGGTGGACGGCAAGTTCATGAGCGCGTTCGTGCGCGCTACCAAGCCGGCTGCCGCGTGCCGCGATAGCGCCTGCTGCGGCTAGCGCAGCGGAATCGTCAGCAGGAAGTCGCCGCGCACCACGTTGAGCGCGGCGGCTTCGCTTCCGGCCAGGGCTTTGCCCAGCGCGGCAACGGAGGTTACGCGGCGCCGGTTGACGGCGAGGATCAGGTCGCCCGGCCGCAAGCCCGCCTGGAACGCGGGTGAGCCCGCCTCGACCGCAGTGACCAGCACCACGCGTTCCTTGCCGCGCACGCCGGCGCGCTCGGCGTCGCGCAGCGACGCGCCGGCCAGTTGCGCGAGCGTCTCGCCGCCGCCCGCGCCGCGCGCCTCGAGCTCGCCGATGCGCGCGCGAATGCTGCGCTGCTCGGCACCGCGCTGCACGCGCATCTCCACGTTTTCGCCGACTGGAATGATGCCGAGCTGGGCGCGCAGCTCGGCGGCGCCGCGCACCGGCCGCCCGTTCACGGCGGTGACGATGTCGCCCGCGCGCAGGCCCGCTTTTTCGGCCGGCGAGTCGGGCTGGATCTGCGCGATCGCCGCGCCGTTGCGTCCCGCAACGTCCTGCATCTGGATGCCGAGCCGCCCGCGCCGCACTTCGCCGAAACGCACGATCTGCTGCATCACCGCGCGCGCCATGTTGGCGGGCACGGCAAAACCGATGCCGACGCTGCCGCCCGCCGGGCCGAGGATCGCCGAATTGATGCCGACCAGCTCGCCTCTCAGGTTGATGAGTGCGCCGCCCGAGTTGCCCGGATTGATCGCGGCATCGGTCTGGATGAAGTCCTCGAAGCCTTCGGGCGAGAGCCCCGAGCGCCCGAGCGCCGAGACGATGCCCGAAGTCACCGTCTGCCCGATGCCGAAGGGGTTGCCGATCGCGACCACGAAATCGCCCACGGCGAGCGCATCCGAATCGCCGAACTTCGCCTCGACGAGGTTCTCTGCGGCGATCTTGAGCAGCGCAATGTCGGTGCCGGCGTCCGAGCCCACCAGCCGCGCCGGAAAGCGCCGGTTGTCCTTGAGCGTCACCGCCACTTCGCTCGCGTCGCGGATGACGTGGTGATTGGTGATGACGTAGCCGTTCTTCGCATCGACGATCACGCCCGAGCCCGCGGAGAGCTGCGGCTGCGGCGCCTGCAGGCCGAAGAAGCGGCGGAAAAACGGGTCGCGCAAGAGCGGGTTCTGCTCTTCCGGCGAGCGCACCAGCACCGCAATGTTGACCACCGCGGGCGCGGCGCGCTCGATCACCGGCGCGAGCGTCGGCAAGCCGTTGCGCGTCGCGACCGCCGGGAGCTGAGCGGCTGCGTCCAGGCAAAGAAGAGCCAGGCAGACCGCGAACGCCTTGTGCAGCATGAGCGAAGTTTAGCCCGCGACGAGCAGCGTCAGCGCGAGCGCGTTTGCCGCCGTCAGCGTCCAGCCGACCTGCTTGAGCCGCTTCGGTGACGGGGCCAGCTGGTTGAGGACGACGACGCCCGCGAGCGGCAGGCAGGCGGCCAGGGCCACGCTGCGCCAGTCCGGGAGCAACGCCACGATGGCGAGCGCGCCAAGCAGCGCCAGCCAGGCCGTCCACGCCGCCGCGGGAATGACCCAGGGGGCGTGCCCCAGGCTTCGCGCCTTGATGGCGTGCACGCAGAGCGTGCCGACCACCGTGGCCGCGAACCACATCACGGACGGTCCCCAGAGGAGCGTTCCAGCAACGCCGCCGCCGCCGGCGATCGGCAGATGCACGCAAGCGAAGACCGCCGCCGCGACCCCCTCGCCGGGGAGCGTCTTGAGATTTTTCGCCAGCACCACGGGGACGAGGGCCCCGGCGAAAGCAGCCGGCACGAGGGCGAGCCAGCGCGCTGCCGGCGGCGCGAACCACAGGGCCGCGAGTCCCGCGGCAGCGCCCAGCACGGCGCGTAGCGCAAGGTGACGGCGCGCCGATACGGCCAGTTCCTGCTGCAGACGCTTGCCGCGCAGGCCGAGAAGCAGCACCAGCGGCTCGTTCGCCAGAAACAGCAGCATCGCCGCGGCCGCGAAAAGCAGCGACGAAGCCCCAGGCGAACCGAGCAGCAACCCGCTCAGCAGCGGGAATCCCAGCTGGGCGTAAGCCCCGTGTTCGCGTGGCAGCAGGCGCGTGTCCATGGCGGCTCCGACAATACCCGCTCTGGCCGTTCGCGCAACCTGGCCGCATCAAGCGTTTGCGCCACGGCCATCGCGGCGCCGCGCAATGGCGTACAGTTGGCGCATCGGCAGGCCAAGGAGGATCGTCCATGAAGAGCGTCGCCCAGATTCTCAAGTCCAAATCCGCTCAGGCCGTTCTGAGCATCGCGCCCTCGGATTCGGTATACGACGCGGTGAAGATGATGGCCGACAAGGGCGTCGGTGCGCTCCTCGCGATCGAGGGCGGGAAGATCGTCGGCATCATTACCGAGCGCGACTACGCGAGAAAGATTGTCCTCATGGGCCGCTCATCGCGGGAAACGCCGGTGCGCGACATCATGACCGCTCCGGTGATGTACGTGCGCCCGGATCAGACCAACGAGGAATGCATGGCGCTGATGACCGACAACCGCCTGCGCCACCTGCCCGTC
>SCUH01000155.1 GCA_004298295.1 Betaproteobacteria bacterium
GCTCTTCGGGCAGCGCGTAGTCGAAGTCCGAAGTTTTCATCCGCGGCCATTATAGAATCCGCACCACCAGCGCAGCCGGAATGGCGGAATCGGTAGACGCAGCGGACTCAAAATCCGCCGGGGGCGACCCCTTGAGAGTTCGAGTCTCTCTTCCGGCACCAAGGACTTAGGCCAGCGCTTCGGATTTTTCCGTCACAGCCTTGTGCCCTATTTGTGACGCGGCTCCGAAGCTCACCCGCTCGGCGTGCTCTTTCAGATGCTCCGGGGCGAGATGCGTGTAGCGCTTCGCAATCTCCAGCGTCTCCCAGCCCCCAAGCTCTTTCAGTACATAGAGCGGCGTTCCCTGCTGCATGTGCCAGCTCGCCCAGGTGTGCCTCAGATCGTGATCCCATCCCCGTATTACCGACGGGGGGAACGGTGCGGGCGCCGGCCCGTCCGGCGGCTGCGCCGGCCGCCCGGCCTCGGCGCTCGCGCCTTGCCTGCGCCGGGAATCCGGCGAGTCCTGATCCGACTGTCCCGCACCCACGCGCTGCGACTGGAGCGCAAAAGGAGGCCGCGCTGACGCAGAAGGAGCGCGAGTTCCGCGAGCTGATTCTGCGTGCGTACAAGGCGCAGCCGCTGGAAGATCAGAGGTTTTTTCACGGCAAGAACGCCAGGCGCCTGGTGGTGGTGGGGCCGATCAATCTGCCGGTGGGGCGGCTGTTCGTGGAGGAGGTCATTACCGAGTGCCGCAAGCGGAGCGCGTCGCGCGCCGACATCCTTGCGTTCGAGTTCGAGATGGGCCTCGTTCCCGCCGCGCTCGACGAGGCGAAGGGCAAGGGAATTGATCTCGCGCCGAAGTACATCCCGGCCGAGGTGTTCGACAAGCGCGCGGTGGATCGTGGGCAGGTGGTGTTCCACGACATCAGCTTCATCGAGGCTGCGCCGCGCTACGCGAAGAAGGATAAGTTCACGCTTTCCGTCGAACTGACAGATTTCTCGGCGTACTACACGCAGGGCGCGATGGACGTAGCAATCGCCAGCCTCAAAGAAGGAGAGAACGAGGTGGTCTGTGAGCAGGGGCAGCTCATCAAGGTGAGCAGGGACAAGCAGGGCGTGACCACGCGTGAGCGCCTCACACGCCATTGGACGGACTGGGTTGATTACTGGGCCGTGGACTTCGACTACATGGCGCGCAAGGAGATCATCAAAATCGCGCGCGACATGGGTGTGGAGGGAAACCTGCCCGGCATGCCTCCCGTGCAGGGGAGCCTGGTCGAGTACGAGGAACGCTGGACCGGCGGCTACATCTTCGAGAACGAGTGGCAGAGCTTCCGCACGCGCCAGGACCGGAAACTCGAGCTGACCACTGCGCCGCACACCTACACGAAACCGGGCCGCTACACTGTGGCCGTGAAGATGATCGATATCTTAGGCAACGACACCATGACGCTGGTGCCGGTGACAATTGGCTAATGTTCAAGCAGCGTATGATTCGGAACCAGTGACTTATTTATGGCTGACCCCGACGAACCATGGCCAACGGCCACCCGCCAAGGAAATTTGCCAACCTCCGCCTGAGGAATTGGAAGAACTTCGCCTCCTGCGACGTTGAACTGGCGAATCGCGTATTCGTGGTCGGTCCGAATGCGGCGGGCAAGTCCAATTTCCTCGATGTGTTCCGTTTCCTGCGAGACCTCGCGGCAGCGGGAGGGGGGTTCCAGGAAGCGGTACGCCGCCGTGGCGGCGTGAGCGCACTTCGCTGTCTCGCCGCGCGCCGCCAAACCGACATCGAAGTGTCTGTAATTCTGCATGAGCCCCTGGCCGCATCGCCGAAGTGGGAGTACGAGCTTGCGTTCAACCAGGACGCGCAGCGCCGGCCACGGATTGCGCGGGAACGGGTAGTACGTGATGGGACTGTTCTGCTGAATCGCCCGGACGACCCCGATCGATCTGACGCCGCCCTGCTCACGCAAACGCACCTTGAGCAGGTCAATGTCAATCGCGAGTTCCGCGAGCTGGCAGGGTTTTTCGAGTCGGTTCGCTACCTACACATTGTGCCGCAGTTGGTGCGTGAGCCAGACCGTTCCGTCGGTCGTGCTAACGATCCCTTCGGCGGAGACTTCTTGGAGCAGATTGCAAAGACTCGGAGCAAGACGCAGGAGGCGCGGCTTAGGCGAATCCGTGACGCGCTGCGAGTCGCAGTGCCGCAGCTCACCGAAATCGAATTACAGCGTGATGTTCGCGGGAGCCCACATCTTCGAGGCAAGTACGAGCACTGGCGTCCGCAGGGCGCATGGCAGACGGAGGAGCAGTTCTCTGACGGAACGCTTCGCCTCATGGGGCTTCTTTGGGTGGCCATGGAAGGCGGAGGGCCGTTGCTGCTTGAGGAACCGGAGCTGTCCTTGCATCCGGAAATCGTCCGGTTCCTGCCGCAAATGTTCGCCAGGGTCCAGCGTCGAACTGGTCGGCAGATCGTGCTGAGCACCCATTCGCCGGATCTACTCAGAGACGAAGGGATAGGGGTGGATGAGGTCCTGTTGCTGCGTCCGTCGGGAGAGGGCACCGTTGTGACGCCGGCGGGCAAGTTCCAGGACGTTCGAGATCTGCTCGACGGTGGCGGCTCCCTTGCCGATGTCGTGATTCCCAAGACTCGGCCTCAGTCCGCAGACCAGCTTCCGCTATTCGCCGACGTGTAACGATGGCCAACGGCATCGTTATCTCCGCTGCCGTGGAGGGTATCGTTGACGAAGCAGTGATGCGGAAGCTCATCTCGCATATTGGAGCGACGCCGGGCGACGTACATGGCAAGCAAGGCAAGACGTACCTTCGCCAGAAGATTGCTGCGTACAACAATGCTGCACGTCACGCGCCCTGGACGGTTCTAGTCGATCTAAACGGCGAGGCGGCTTGCGCGCCCACGCTCCGGCAATCCTGGCTTGCGGCGCCCGCGTCCATGCTTTGCTTTCGGATTGCAGTGCGCGAAGTCGAAGCCTGGCTATTGTCCGACCCCGAACCACTTGCCGATTTTCTCGCTGTAGCGCGCAGGCGGATTCCCGGCGACGTGGAACAGTTGAACGATCCCAAGACCGAAATGGTCAACCTCGCGCGAAATTCGCGCCGCAGAGACATACGTGCCGACATGGTTCCTCGCCCGGAAAGCGGTCGGCCGGTCGGCGCGGCTTATTCGTCGCGCCTTATCGAGTTTGTGTCCCAGTATTGGCGCCCGGATCATGCGCTGATTCAAGCGGACAGCCTGAGGCGCGCGATTGACTGCCTTCGCCGCCTTGCTGCGCCGGTTGCGTAGGGGACTGTGCCCTATTTGTGCGGTAACCCCGATGAAACTGGCATTGGGTGAGACTTGGCAAAGTGAATCGGCAAGCGCCGCGGAGCTGATAGAACGACGATTTACATTTACGATAGTGCTCTCTCCCTCTGTGCTCGCGCCGCCTCAAAATCTGCCGCCCTCGAGGACATGAGAGTTCGAGTCTCTCTTCCGACACCAGGTACGCTGTCTCGCACTGAAATATCGTCTTGCGTCATGAATCGAATCGTCATCGGAGCGCTGCTCCTGATCGCCGCGTGCGCATCTGCGCCCGATCCCGAGTTCAGCCAATGCCGGCCTGAAGCTACGCTGTCGCCATCGTCACGAAGCGATGACTTGGAGTGCGACATCCGGGGCGAGGCGCGCGCGACGACGGAGGGCCCCAAGCGCAAGGCGCAGTGAAGCGTTCCGCGTCGCGCAGGGTCCTCCGCCCGCCGCGCGATCACCACAGGTCGAAAACGAAGCGCCGCTCGAAAAGATCGGCGTCGTCGAAATGGCGCCGGCCGACGAAGGCGGTGGCGTGCCGGCCCCATTGCCGCATCGCGCCCGCCGAGGCGATGCCCATCGGCCAGAAGAGGAAACGTTCCGCCCGTTCGGTGCCGGCGATGAGGCCATCCGGACCGAAGACGCTTTGCCGCCCGCCGTCCAGACGCTGCAGCGAGCGCAGTTCGTCGTAGGGCCGCAATGCGTAGCGTGCCACGCGCTCGGCGTTGCGCTCTAGTGTCACGCCGATCAGCGCATGCGTGCGCGAGGCGATCCGAAGCACCGGCCGCTCGCCCGGAGCGAGGCGCGGCAGCGACTGGGGCGAGAACATCCACTCTTCGAGCGGGTCGGGCGCCGGCAGAGCGCGCGCTCGCGGTGTCGGAAAAAACAGGTGAAAGCATCCGCAGGGATGAATGCTGTCGTAGACCAGCGGCTCGCCGTCGGGGGCGAGCGTCACGCGCCAAGTCAGTCCGTCGAGCGCGCCCGCATACAGGTCGCCGTCCGATTCGGGCGGGCGTTCCGCAAACCAGACCGTGTAGGCGAGCTGGAGCAGGGCGCGCCCCTCGTACTGTGTCCACGCCGCGTTGCGGTACACGACGAGGTCTGAGGCGTCCACGCCCGGCACTGCCGCATCACGCTTCCAGCGCAGTGCGCCGAAGCGGTCGTGGTCACCGGTGATCGCTACATCGAGCACCGGCGCGTGCAGCGCGAAGAGCGTCTCGAGTTCGGCCTCGCCGGGTTCGGGAATGGCGAGCGGATTGCGGGCCGACTGCCGCAGCGTTGCGGCCATGGCCTCGTGTGACGGCGATGCCGATGCATGGGGCGGGCTGTAGCGCAGGACGAACCCGGCCGCGGGGGCTTGGCGGTACGCGGCAAGCGCCTCGTCCTCGTAGCGGCGCACGCCCTCGGCGAAGGCATGGCGCGTGAGCGCATATAAGCCCACAACACGCCGCGCGGTGGAATAATCGTCGGGCACCTGCGCTCGCTCGAGCAGCGCCTCGCGCGACTCGGGCCGCGCCAGGTCGGCGTCGCGCAAGAGCCGGCCGCAGGCTGCGGTGTGCTTGAGCGCGCTGCCACGGCTCAGGCGCGCTTCGCGGTCCGGCAGCCGGTCGACGCGCTCCGCCGGGAGATTCGCAATTTCATGGCGCCGCGCCGCGGCGTCGAGTGCCAGCAGGCGGTCGGTCCACGCCCGCAGCGTTTCGTCTCCCGCGCTCGCGAAAGGGCGGTACGAGGCAAGAAAACGATTGACGCGAAGATAGGGGAATCCCGCGACCGGCGCGTCCTGCGCGTCGCGCACGCCGGCGGACGCGACCTGCTCGTCCAGGCTGCGATACCACGCGGCGCAGTCGCGCGCCTCGGGGCTGAGCGCGTGATCGGGCAGGCGTTCGCGCGTGGCGCAGCCAGCGGCCGCGAGCGCGGCGACGAGAATCGCGGCGGCGCATCGCATGCGGCGGCGCACCGACGCTCCGGAGCGTCGTTCAACCACGGCCGCATCGTACCGCTTGTCAGATTGTGCCTGTTCGGCGTCGCCGGCTTGCGCTACAGTTTCGGTCATTCGATTGGGGGCGCGAGACGGCGCAGGAGGGGGCATGTACGCGATCGTTTACAAGTCCGATGGTTTTCCGGTGTGCCGCCAGATCGAGGGCGTCGAACCCGATCCGGTGGTGACCTGGAACAGCGAAAGCGCCGCCCGGGCATTCATCGCGGCCAGGGGCGCGGATGAAGAATTTCAGGCCGTGCCGCTGACCGACGACGCCATGGACCGCATCGCGCAGGCGATGGGCTGCCAGGTCGAGTCGATCACCTTCGACCCCTACCCGAGCTGAAGTTCCACGTTGTCGATCAGCCTTGTCGCGCCGAGCCGCGCCGCGGCCAGCACCACGAGGTCGCGATCGCCCGCCTGCGGCGGCGCGAGATCCGACTGCCGCCGCAGTTCCAGGTAATCCGCTTTCCAGCCCGCCGCACCCAGCGCAACCAGCGCGCCCGCGGCGGTTTCCAGGCCGTCCCGCACCGCGCACAGCAGGCGGTGCAGGCGCGGCGCTTCGGCGCGCTCGGCAGTCGACAGGTAGCCGTTGCGCGAGCTCAGGGCCAGGCCGTCGGGCTCGCGCACCGTCTCCGCGGCGACGATCTCGACCGGCAGGTCGAACTGGCGCACCATGCCGCGCACGATGTGCAGCTGCTGATAGTCTTTCTTGCCGAACACCGCAATCCCGGGCTGCACGCAATTGAGAAGCTTCAGCACCACCGTCGCGACGCCTTCAAAGAAGTGCGGCCGGAACTGCCCTTCGAGCTGGTTCGCGATCGGCGGCGGCTCCACCAGGAACGTCTGCGGCTCGGGATAGAGCACGCTTTCGTCGGGCGCGAACAGCAGCGCCACGCCCTCGGCCTCGAGCAGCGCGCAGTCGGCGGCGAAGGTGCGCGGGTAATGCTCGAAATCCTCGTGCGGCGCGAATTGCAGCCGGTTGACGAAGACGCTCGCGGCGACGTGGGCCGCGCGCTGCCGCGCGATGCGCACCAGGGCGAGGTGGCCGGCGTGCAGATTGCCCATCGTCGGCACGAAGGCGAGCTCGCGGAATGCGGCGCGCGCCGCCCGCAATGCGTCGATCGAGCGCACGACACGCATCAGTAGCAGTGCTCCGGTCCCGGAAAGGAGCCGTCCTTGACCGCGGCGACGTAGTTGCGGACCGCCGCGGCGACGCTTTCGGCTCCGGCCATGAAATTGCGCGCGAAGCGCGGCTCGTAGCCGGATACGCCCAGCATGTCGTGCAGCACCAGCACCTGTCCGGAGCAATGCGTTCCGGCGCCGATGCCGATCGTGGGGACGTCCACGGTCGCGGTCACCGACTTCGCCAGGGCCGCGGGAATCGCCTCCAGCACGATCATGCTGGCGCCGGCGGCAGCGAGCGCCTTGGCGTCGTCGAGCAGCCGGGCGGCGCCCGCCGCGTCCTTGCCCTGGACCCGGAAACCACCCAGCGCGTGCACCGACTGCGGCACGAGGCCGATATGGCCGCATACCGGTACGCCGCGCGCGGCGAGAAACTGCACCGTCTCGGCCATCAGAGCGCCGCCCTCCAGCTTCACCATCTGCGCCCCAGCGGCCATCAGGCGCGCCGAGGCCGCGAAGGCCTGCTGCGGCCCGCCCTGGTAACTGCCGAAGGGCAGATCGCCGAGGAGAAAGGCGCGCTGCGCGCCGCGGGCCACGCAGGCGATGTGGTAGGCGACCTCGTCCAGTGTCACGGCGAGGGTGGAATCGCGCCCCTGCACCACCATGCCGAGAGAATCGCCGACCAGCAGGGTCTCCACCCCGGCGGCGTCGAGCACGCGGGCGAAACTCGCGTCGTAGGCCGTGAGCATGGTGATTTTCTCGCCCGCCTGGTGCAGCCGGGCAAGGTCGTGCAGCGTCAGTCGTGTCATGGGCGGGCCTGGTGTGCGATCACGGTGCCAGATTGAAGAATTCGCGCCGGCTCTTCATGCCGCGCATGCGCTCGACGAGCAGTTCGAAATCCACCTCGCGCGCGACGAAGTTCAGGTTCTCGGAATTGACGATCAGCACCGGCGCCGCGCTGTAGTGGTAGAAAAATCGCGTGTAGTTTTCCGCCAGCACCGCCAGGTACTCCTCGCTGATGCCGCGCTCGTAGCCGGCACCGCGGCGGCGCACGCGCTCGACCAGCGTGTCCGCGGGCGCCTGCAGGTAGATCACGAGGTCGGGCGCGGGCGCCTGCGGGCGCACCGCGTCCCAGATCTTCTGGTACAGCGCCAGCTCGTCGCCCGAGAGCGTGGCGCGCGCGAACAGCGGATCCTTGTCGATCAGGAAATCCGACACGATCGCGCGCCCGAACATGTCGGGCTGCGCCAGCGGCTCGAGCTGGCGCACGCGCTGGAACAGGAAAAACAGCTGCGTCGGCAGCGCGTAGCGCGCCATGTCCTGGTAGAAGCGCGCGAGGAACGGATTTTCGGCCGGCAGCTCGAGCAGGCTGTCGGCACCCAGACGTTCCGCGAGCCGCCGCGCGAGGCTGGTCTTGCCCGCGCCGATCGGTCCTTCGACCGCGATGTAGCGCAGCGCCGGCATGGCTAGGGCGAAAGCCGCTCGATCACCTGTCCGGTGCAGCGCCCGAGCAGGGCGTGCGCGCTGCCGCGCCCGGGAATCCGTGCCTGCGGGTCGATCTCGGTGAGCGGCAGCAGAACAAAGGCGCGCTCGTGCAGGCGCGGATGCGGCACGGTGAGCGCGGGCAAAGCGATGTCCGCCTCGCCGTAGAGCAGCAGGTCGAGATCGAGCGTGCGTGGCGCGTCGCGAAACGTGCGCTCGCGGCCGTGGGCGCGCTCGATCGCCTGCAGCGCCGCGCAGAGCGCCTCGGGCTCGAGCTCGGTCTCCAGGCGCGCCACCGCGTTGATGAAATCGGGTTGCTCGAGATGGCCCAGCGGCGCGCTGCGGTAGAGGGAGGAGCGGGCCGTGAGCTGCGTGCGCGGCAGTTGCGCGAGCTCTTCGAGCGCCGCGAGCACCTGCTGACGCGGCCCATTGAGGTTGGCGCCCAGCCCCACGTAGGCCACCGTCATGGCGCGGGTTCGGTCGGCGCGGCGGTTTTCTTGCGCCGGCGCCGGCGGCGCCGTTTCGGCGCCCCGGTATCGGGCAGCAGCATCGCCTGCCGCGTCTCGGGATCGGCGCTCTGGAAGGCGCGCCACCAGGCCTCGAGGTCGGCCGGCACCTCGCCGCTCGCCGCCCGCAGGGCGAGGAAGTCGTACCCCATGCGAAAGCGCGGCGCCTCGAGCAGGCGCAAGGCGCGCTGACCCGAGCGCTGCTCGAAACGCGGCTGCATCGCCCAGACTTCGCGCATCGTTGCCGTGAGCTTGCGCGTGATGGCGAGCTTCTCGCACTGCAGGTCGAGCACTTCGTCCATCGCTGCCTCGAGCGCGAGCAGGCTGCGCTCGCCGCGCTTTTCGCGCGCGCGCCAGGCCGACAGCACCTCGTGCCACAGCAGCGCGGCGAAGAGGAACGCGGGCGACACCGGCTTGCCCGCCAGCACGCGCGCGTCGGTCTGCGCCAGCGCGAGGGTCACGAAACGCTCGCCGAGCGGCTGATCGAGGATCACGTCGAGCAGCGGCAACAGGCCCTGGTGCAGGCCCTCGTCGCGCAACTGCCGGACGCAGGCGCTGGCGTGGCCCGACAGCAGCAGCTTCAGCATCTCGTCAAACAGGCGCGCCGGGGGAACGCTTTCGAGCAGCGTCGCCAGGCGCTTGACCGGCGCGCGCGTCGCAGCGTCGATCGACAGGCCGAGCTTCGCGGCAAGCCTGACCGCGCGCAACATGCGCACCGGGTCCTCCCGGTATCGCGTCTCCGGATCCCCGATGATGCGCATGGTGCGTTTCTTCAGGTCCGCCAGCCCGCCGTGATAGTCGATGACCTCCTCGGTGGCCGGGTCGAAATACAGCGCGTTGATGGTGAAATCCCGCCGCCGCGCGTCCTCCTCCAGCGTGCCGAAGACGTTGTCGCGCAGCACGCGCCCGTGCTCGTCCTGCACGCGGGCCTGCGCCCCTTCGGTCTCGGCATCGGACAGCGCGGCGCGGAAAGTGGACACCTCGACCGTCTCGGCGCCGAGCATGACGTGCACGATGCGAAAGCGCCGCCCGATCAGCAGCGCGCGCCGGAACAGGGGCTTGACCTGCTCCGGTCGCGCGTCGGTGGCAATGTCGAAATCCTTGGGCGGCAGATGCAGCAGCAGGTCGCGCACCGCGCCGCCCACGACGTAGGCCGCGTGGCCGTGCGCGGCAAGCACTTCGCACACCTTGCGCGCGCCGGGGCTGAGCTGGTCGCGCGACACGTGATGCTTGTCGCGCGGCAGGCGCAGGGGACCCTTCTGCCCGAGTCCCAGCACCCGCCGGATGAAGCGCTTGATCATCGCAGCGAGATCATAGGCCAACCGCGGCGGCGCGCCTCGGCCGCGAGGGTTTCGTCGGGATCGACCGCAACCGGGTGCGTGACGCGTTCGAGCAGCGGCAGGTCGTTGTGCGAGTCGCTGTAGAAAGTGCTGCGCGGCAGCTCGGCCCAGCGCAGGCCCTGGTGCGCGAGCCATTGCTCGACGCGCAGGATCTTGCCCTCGCGGAAGCAGGGCCGCCCCGCGACGCGCCCGGTGAAGCGGCCGTCGATCGCTTCGGGCTCGGTCGCGATCAGGTGCCCGATGCCGAACTCGCGCGCGATCGGCGCGGTGACGAAGCTGTTGGTCGCAGTCACCACCGCGCACAGATCGCCGGCCGCGGCGTGCTGCCGTACCAGCGCGCGGGCCTTGTCGCCGATCATCGGCCGGATGCGCTGGCGCATGAAATCCGCGTGCCAGCGCGCCAGGTCGGCGCTCGAGTGCTCGGCCAGCGGCCGCAGCGCGAAACCGAGGAACTCGTGAATGTCGAGCGTGCCGGCGGCGTATTGCTCGTAGAATGCCTGGTTCTGCGCCTCGTACTCGACGCGTTCCAGCACGCCCCGGTCGACGAGGAACTGGCCCCACTCGTAGTCGCTGTCGCCCGAGAGCAGCGTGTTGTCGAGATCGAACAGGGCGAGCTTCATTCGGCCGCTGCCTTGAGCGCCGCGCGCACCAGCGGCAACGTCACCGGGCGCTGCTGCTCGAGGGACAGGCGGTCGACCCGGTCGAGGATCGCGCCGAGCGAGGGCAGGTCGCGCCGCACGTGGTTGAGCAGGTAGCGGGCGACCTCATCGCCGAGGCGCATGCCGCGGCGCGCCGCCTCCGATTGCAGGTAGTGCACCCGCTCCACGTCGGTGAGCGGTTGCAGGTGATAGACGAGGCCCCAGGCGAGGCGGCTGCGCAGGTCATCGCGCAGCGGCAGCTGCGCCGGCGGCGCATTGCCCGCAGCGAGGACCGCGCCGCCGGAATCGCGTGCCTCGTTGATGCGGATGAAAAGCGCCCGCTGCTGCGCTTCGTCGAAGCGCTCGACGTCGTCGGCGACGACCAGCGGCCGCGTCGCCGCGCGCGCGGCGGCCGCCAGCAGGTGGCTGCGTCCCGAGCCCGTTTCGCCCCAGAGGTAGAAGATGCTCTCGGCGAGGCGGCCATCTGCCAGCTCGCGCAGGCGCGCCACCAGCTCGCCGCTCGCACCGATGACGAAATTGTCGAACGAGGGGTCTGGCGGCGGCGAAATACCTAGCGCGAGCTGCCGCATATGAAGGTCGAGTAGAATCGAACGAACTTCCGAACTGTAGCATGTCGAACGGACTGTCCTATCGCGACGCCGGCGTGGATATCGACGCGGGCGATGCCCTCGTCGAGGCCATCAAACCGCTGGCGCGCCGCACGCTGCGGCCCGAAGTGCTGACCGGCATCGGCGGTTTCGGCGCGTTGTGCGAGCTGCCCAGGAAGTATCGCCAGCCGGTGCTGGTCTCGAGCACCGACGGCGTCGGCACCAAGCTGAAGCTCGCCTTCGCCATGGACCGGCACGACAGCGTGGGGATCGACCTGGTGGCGATGAGCGTCAACGACGTCCTGGTGCAGGGCGCCGAGCCGCTGTTCTTCCTCGACTATTTCGCCTGCGGCAAGCTCGACCGGCGCGTCGCCGCGGAGGTTATCGGCGGCATCGCGCGCGGCTGCGAGCTGGCGGGCTGCGCCCTGATCGGCGGCGAGACCGCCGAAATGCCCGGCATGTACCCGGTGGGCGAATACGATCTGGCGGGGTTTTGCGTCGGCGTAGTGGAGAAGGACCGCATCGTCGACGGGCGCTCGATCCGCGCGGGCGACCGGCTGCTGGGTCTCGCCTCGAGCGGGGCGCATTCCAACGGCTATTCGCTGATCCGCCGCATCCTGGAGCGGGGAAAACCGAACCTGCAAAGCGACGTCGGCGGCCGGCCGCTCGGCGAGGCGATCCTCGAGCCGACGCGCATCTACGTCAAGAGCGTGCTGGCGCTGCTGGCCGAGGTACCGGTCAAGGGACTTGCCCACATCACGGGCGGAGGCATCACCGGCAACGTGCCGCGCATGCTGCCGGCGGGTACGCGCGCGGTGATCCGCGCGAACGCGTGGCCGCAGCCGGCGCTGTTCCAGTGGCTGCAGGCGGCGGGCCGGGTGGCGGCCGAAGAAATGCATCGCGTCTTCAATTGCGGCATCGGCATGGCGATCGCGCTCGACGCGAGCGACGCGCCGCGTGCAGCGCAATTGCTGCGCCGGGCGGGCGAGACGGTGTACGAGATTGGCGAGATCGAGGCCGACGCCTCGGCGCCGGAGCCCTACGCGCGGGTCGTCTAGAAAAAAGAAAGCCCCGCACCGGGCGGGGCTTTCGGTCACTTCCTCGTTCTTGCTTTCGGGCGAAGCAGTTTCGCGGGTTGGGTCCCGCCGCGCTTGCGCGCGACCGGAATTACGCGACTTTCTTCACCTTGGCGAAGTTTTTTGCGGTCTCTGTCGCGGCGGCCACATTGGCTTCCGCGATCTCGGTGGCCTGCCGGGCGACCTTGGTCATGTTGTCGTAAGCCGAGTTGGCGGCGGCAATCATCTGCTTCATCGCGGTGACGGCGACGTCGGAGCCGGCCGGGGCATTCTTCGCGGCCTTGTCGAGCAGCGAGACGAAGCTGTCATTCCATTCGGCGACGCGTTTCTCGGTCATCTTCGAAAATTCGGCGTTGGCCTGCGTGGCGACTTCGTACACGCTCTTCGAATAGGCGACGGCCTTCTCGATCGCGGGCTGCGCGAACGAGGTCTGCAGGCTGATGAATTCCTGCGCGTCCTTGGCGCCGGCGAGGGCGCGGGCGTTGGCGATCGAATCCTCGAACGCGGTCTTGAACGCGGTGGCGTTCAGGTTGGCAAACTTCTCGAACGCTGCATACTGGGACGTGGCGAGCGCGAGGATCGCGTCGACGTTGGTCTTGTTCGCAGCCTGGACTTGCTCGGGGGTCACGTACATCGGGCACTCCTTTTCGGTTGACGGTTTGGGTTCGGTCGGGCGCTATTGTGCGCCGCAGCAATTCAAATTATAGGCGCGAAGCTTTGAAAGTCAAGAAATTTGTGCAGCGCACAATCCTCGCGTGGTGTGGTGCACAAGGCCTTGCTTGGAGCTCGGCTGCGCAAGTGTATGAAACGCTTCGGTAAATGACTGCCATCGAGCCTTTGGTCATGCTATAAGCAAACGGTCGTTTGTTTGCCTTATGCCCTTGAAACCACTGAAATCGACCCGATCGGACAACCGCCTCGCGGCGGTTCTGGACGCTGCAGCGCGTCTGTTTGCGGACAAAGGGTATTCGGCGACCACGATGCGCGACATCGCGGAGGCGAGTGACATGCTGCCGGGATCGCTTTATTACCACTTCGCGGCCAAGGAAGACCTGCTGGTCGCGGTCTATGAGGCCGGGGTGCGCCAATTGGTCGAGACGGTGCGCGCGGCCATCGGCAATGAGGGCGATCCGTGGGCGCGGCTGGAGGCCGCGTGCGCGGCGCACCTCGAAACGCTCCTGCGGCAAAGCGATTATGCGCAGGTGCTGGTGCGCGTGCTGCCCGCCGATGTCGGCAACGCCGCGGTGCGCCTGAAGGCCTTGCGCGCCGACTACGAGCGCCCGTTTCGCGAGCTCGTGGGCGCGCTGCCGCTGCCGCCGGCGACCGACCGCGGCATTCTGCGGCTGATGCTGCTCGGTGCGCTCAACTGGTCGCGCTTCTGGTTCGCCGAAGGCGGCCGCGATTCGCCGCGCAGCCTGGCGCGGAAATTCGTGCATTTGCTCCGGGAGACCCAGCATGCTTGAGCGTCCGCCGAAAGTGATCATCACCAAGATCGGGCTCGACGGCCACGATCGCGGCAGCCGGGTAATCGCGGCGTATCTGCGCGATTGCGGCATGGAAGTGGTGTACACGCCGCCGTGGCAGCCGCTGGCCGCGGTGGTGAAGCTCGCCATCGAAGAGGACGCCGACGTGATCGGCATTTCCTCGCTCGCGACCGACCACTTGCTGGTGCCGAAGCTCATCGACGCGCTGCGCGCGGCGGGCGCGGCCGAGGTGCAGGTGGTGGTCGGCGGCATCGTGCCGCCCGCGGACGAGGCGCGACTGCTCGAATCCGGTGTCGCGCGCGTGTTTCACCCCGGGGTATCGCTGCAGGAAATCGCCGATGGCGTGCGCGCGCTGGCCGGGCGGGTGCGTGCGGTGCAGGAAGGAGTCTCGACATGAACAAGCCCATCGATCCATTGACCGACCAGCTGGCCGTGGGCGAGGCGCGCTGGGCGAAAGCCTTCGCCGCCGGCACCGGCACACCCGGGCGCATCAGCAACCGCTCCGGCGTCGATATCAAGCCGCTCTACACGCCGCGCGACTGGGTGGGCAGCCAATACGCGGACGCACTCGGCTTTCCGGGCGAATTCCCCTACACGCGCGGCATCTACGCCTCGATGCATCGCGGCCGTGCCTGGACGCAACGCCAGCTGGTCGGCCTGGGCGTGCCCGAGGACTACAACGCGCGCCTGAAGGACCTGCTGGCGCACGGCGCCACCGCGATTTCGCTCATCCCGTGCAACTCCGTCTTCCGCGGCTACGACGCCGACGAGGTGGATGCGGAGCTGCTGGGCACCTGCGGCACGGTGGTCAACACGGTGGAGGACATGGAACGCGCGCTGGAGGGCGTCCCGCTCGAGCGCATCTCCTGCGCCTTGAACGATCCCTCGCCCTTCACCCTGCTCGCGCTGCTGCTGGCGGTGGCGCGGCGGCGCGGCGTTCCCGCGTCGCGCATCACCGGCACCTCCAACCAGAGCGATTGCATCTCGCATTTTGTCGCCAATCACATGTTCTTCCGCATCGCGCTGCCGGGCGCGCGACGCATCCTGGTGGACCACATCGACCATGCCAACCGCGAGCTGCCGGGATGGAATCCGATCTCGGTGGTCGGGCAGCACATGCAGCAGGCGGGCGCCACGCCCGCCGAAGCGATGGCTTTCACCCTCAGCTCGGCGCTGCAGTACGCCGAGGATTGCATCGCGCGCGGCCTGGATCCCGACGTCTTCCTGCCGCGCTTCACCTTCTTTTTCGACATCTCCATCAGCTTCTTCGAGGAAGTGGCGAAGTTCCGCGCCGGCCGGCGCCTCTGGGCGCGTCTCGCCCGCGAGCGCCTCGGGGCGCGCGATCCCCGCGCGTGGCGTTTCAAGTTTCACGCCCAGACCTCGGGTGCAGACCTCACGCGCCAGCAGCCGCTCAACAACATCGCGCGCGTCACGGCGCAAGCGATCGCGGGCATCTTCGGCGGCCTGCAATCGCTGCACACCGACAGCTACGACGAAGTGCTGTCGACGCCCACGGGCGAGGCGGCGCGCATCGCGGTGGCGACGCAGAACATCCTGCGCGAGGAAGCGCACCTGGTCGAGGTGATCGATCCGCTGGGCGGCGCCTACTACGTCGAAGCGCTCACCGACGAGATGGAACGCCGCATCGAGGCGCTGATCGCGAAAGTGGACGCAGCGGGCGGGATGTACGCCGCCGTGGAGCAGGGCCTGGTGCAGCGCATGATCGGCGAGTCGGCGCGCCGCTTCCAGGAAGCGGTGGAAAGCGGCCGGCAGACCGTCGTGGGCGTCAACGCCTATCGCACGGCTGAGGCATCCGCCGCCGTGCGCCCCCTCGAATACCCGGAGCGCAACCGGATCACGGCGCAGCTGGTGAGGCTGGCCGAGTTCAAGGCGCGGCGCGCGCAGTCTGCGGTGGCGAACGCGCTCGGCGAGCTGGCGCGCGCGGCGCAGGGCAGCGCAAACCTGTTCGCCGCAGTGCTGGCTGCGGTCGAGGCGGGCGCGACGCACGGCGAGGTTTGCGCCACGCTGCGGCGCGAACTGGGCTTCGGGCAGCCCCTGACGGTCGTTTGAGGTGACGGCCGCGGCGGATTGGGCGGCGCGCATTGCCGGCGGCGACCGGCGCGCCATCGCGCGCGCCATTTCCGCGGTCGAAAACCAGACCCGCGACGCAGCGGCCGTGCGCGCCGCGATCGCGATGCGGGCCGGCCATGCGCGCGTCGTCGGCATCACCGGCCCGCCGGGCGCGGGCAAGTCGACGCTGGTGAGCGCGCTCGTCAAGGCGCTGCTCGAGCGCGGGCAGCGCGTCGCCGTGGTGGCCGTGGATCCTTCCAGCCCGGTGAGCGGCGGCGCCGTGCTGGGCGACCGCATTCGCATGGCCGAGCACCAGACCGACGAGCGCGTGTTCATCCGCTCGCTGGCGGCGCGCGGCCACCTCGGCGGCCTGTCGCGCACCGCGCGCCAGGTGATCGGCGTGCTCGACGCGGCTGGCTTCGACAGCGTGATCGTCGAGACGGTCGGCGCCGGACAATCGGAAGTGGAGATCGCCTCCGTGGCGCAGACCAAGGTGCTGGTGTGTCCGCCCGGGACGGGCGACGAAGTGCAGGCGATCAAGGCCGGCGTGCTCGAGATCGCCGACATCTTCGTCGTCAACAAGGCCGACCTGCCGCAGGCCGATCGCACCGAGCGGGAACTGCTCGCCATGCTCGG
>SCUH01000156.1 GCA_004298295.1 Betaproteobacteria bacterium
GGTGAAGAGGTATTTCTCTACGGCAACGTGCTGCTGCTGCGTGAAGCCGGCGCGGGCCATTCCGAAGCGCGCATGCGCACCAGCTTCCTGCACCTGGTGAGCGCCCGATCGCTGGTGCGCACCGATCGCGAGGTGACCGTGGCGGAGCCCGAGCGGCTGCTGCAGGCGCGCGGCATGGAGTACCGCAACGACACACGGCAGCTGTTCCTGCGCGAGCAGGTGCGCGGCCGCTTTGCCCCGAAGGCGAGGAAATCGGACTCACGGTGACACGCCCGCGCCACATGCCTGCCGGCGCCGCCCTTGCGGCGCTCGCGCTATGCCTGCCGGCGGCGGCCGCGCTGGCGGAGAAAGCCGACCGCGACAAGCCAACGCAGATCGAGGCCGACCGCATGAGCGCCGACGATGCGCGGCGCGTCAGCATCTTCGAAGGCAACGTCGTCTTCAGCAAAGGCACGATCAGCCTGCGCGCCGAGCGGATCGTGGTGCGTCAGGACGCCGACGGCTTCCTGCAGGCGAGCGCCAGCGGCAAGCCGGTGCGCTTCCGGCAGCGCAGCGACCCCCGCGGCGCGCGCGAGGGCGTGTGGGCCGAAGGCGAGGCGCTGCGCATCGAGATCGATGACCGCAGCCAGAAGGTCGAACTCTTCGAGCAGGCGCGCGTGCTGCGCGACCAGGACGAGGTGCGCGGCGAGTACATCGCGCTCGACCAGCGCTCGGAGGTGTTTTCCGCCAGCGCCGCCAAGGGCGGTTCGACCCAGGGCCGGGTGCGCGCCGTGATCCAGCCGAAAGCGCCGGCGGACGCGCCCGCCGCGCCGGGCAAGGCCGAAACCGACAAGCCGCCGGCGCGATGAGCGTCCTGCGCGCCGAGAACCTGCGCAAGCGCTACAAGGCGCGCACCGTGGTGCAGGGGGCGTCGCTCGAGGTGACGAGCGGCGAGGTCGTGGGCCTGCTCGGTCCCAATGGCGCCGGCAAGACCACGTGCTTTTACATGATCGTCGGCCTGGTGCCGGCGGACGACGGCCGCATCAGCCTCGACGGCCGCGACCTCACGCAGCTGCCGATCCATCGCCGCGCGCGGCTCGGGATCTCCTATCTGCCGCAGGAGAACTCGGTGTTCCGCAAGCTCAGCGTGGAGGAAAACGTCCAGGCGGTGCTCGAGCTGCAGGGGCTGCCGCCGGAGGCGATCGAGCCGCGCCTGGCCGAGCTGCTCGCCGAGCTCAATATTTCGCACCTGCGCCGGCACCCGGCGCACGCCCTCTCGGGGGGCGAGCGCCGGCGTCTGGAAATCGCCCGCGCGCTCGGCACCAAGCCGCTCTTTATCCTGCTCGACGAGCCCTTTGCGGGCGTCGATCCGATCGCGGTGCTCGACATCCAGCGCATCATCCGCTTCCTCAAGGAGCGCGGCATCGGCGTGCTGATCACCGATCACAACGTGCGTGAAACGCTCGGCATCTGCGATCGCGCCTACATCATCAATGAAGGCGCCGTGCTCGCCTCGGGGCAGCCCGGGGACATCATCTATAATGAGAACGTTCGCCGGGTCTATCTCGGCGAGAACTTCCGCATGTAGGCCGGCATGAAACCCACCCTGCAGTTCCGGCTCTCGCAGCACCTGACGCTGACGCCGCAACTGCAGCAAGCCATCCGCCTGCTGCAGCTCTCCACCGTCGAGCTGAACCAGGAAATCGAGCGCCTGCTGGCCGATAACCCTGCGCTGGAGCGTGCCGAAACCGAGGACGAAACCGCCGTGGCGCGCGCGCCGGTGGACGGCGCTGCACGCAGCGGCGAACCGCAAGCGCGCAGCGACACCGGGGAATTGCCGCCCGAATACGGCGCCGCCTGGCCGCGCCCCGAGGGCGAGGACGATGACGACCGCGGCTTCTCGCTGCCGGACACGCCGACGCTGCGCGATCACCTGATCGAGCAGCTGCGCCTGACCAACCTGAGCGCGCGCGACCGCGTGCTGGCCGGGCTGCTGATCGATGCGCTCGACGAAGATGGTTACCTGACGCAGAGCCTGGAGGAGATTGCGGCGCTGTTGCCGCCCGAGGCCGAGGTCGGGGTGGACGATCTCGCCATCGCCCTGCGCCACCTGCAGAACCTCGAGCCGGTCGGCGTCGGCGCGCGCACGCCTTCGGAATGTCTCGCGCTGCAATTGCAGGCGCGCGACACCGACGACGCCACCAGCCGGCTCGCCCTGACGATCGCCGAGCATCATCTGGAACTGCTCGCCGCGCACGATTACGTGCGGTTGCGCGCCGCCACCGGCGCAAGCGACGACGCGCTGCGCGCCGCGCAACAGCTCATCCGCGGCCTCAATCCGCGGCCCGGTGCCGAGTTCGCCAAGCTCGAGGCGCGCTATGTCATCCCCGATGTCATCGTGCGCAAGGTGAAGGGCGTGTGGCGCACCGCGCTCAACCCGGAGGCGATGCCGAAGCTGCGCATCCACCGCCTCTACGCCGAGCTCGCCGCGGGCCGCGCCAACGGCGGCGCCGCGCTGGGCGCGCAGCTGCAGGAAGCGCGCTGGCTGATCAAGAACGTGCAGCAGCGCTTCGACACCATCCTGCGGGTGGCGCAGGCGATCGTCGAGCGCCAGCGTCATTTCCTCGAGCACGGCGATGTCGCCATGCGGCCCATGGTGCTGCGCGAGATTGCCGCGGTGCTCGGCCTGCACGAAAGCACCATCTCGCGCGTGACGACGCAGAAGTACATGGCGACGCCGCGCGGCACCTACGAACTGAAGTATTTCTTCGGCAGCCACGTCGCCACCGACAGCGGCGGCGCGGCCTCCGGCAAGGCGATCCGCGCCCTGATCCGCCAGCTGGTGGCGGCCGAGAACGCGCGGCTGCCGCTGTCGGACGCACGCATCTCGCAAATTCTCGCGCAACAGGGTATCGTGGTGGCGCGACGCACCGTCGCGAAATACCGCGAATCCCTGCAGATCCCGCCCGCCAGCCAGCGTAAAAGCCTGTGAGGCAGGCCGGGCCGTCGTTTCAAACCGCAAGGAGCGAGGCATGAACCTGAACGTCAGCGGCCATCAGCTCGAAGTCACCCCGGCGATCCGCAAGTACGTGAATTCGAAGCTGGAACGCGTCAAGCGGCACTTTGACCACCTGATCGACGCCCACGTGATCCTGTCGGTGGTGAAACTGAAGCAGAAGGCGGAGGTGACGCTGCACGTGCGCGGCAAGGATATCCATTGTCAGTGTGAGGACGAGGACCTGTACGCCGCCATCGACCTGCTGATCGACAAGCTCGACCGCCAGGTGCTGAAATACAAGACCCGGCGCTCCGAGGCGCCGCACGACCCGATCAAGCGGCGCTGAGCGGGGGGGTCCGCCGGACCTGGCGGGGTTCCGCTATAATGCGCGCCCTTTCCGGCCCCCTTCCCACGGCTGCATGAACCTGGTCGCCAAGCTACTCCCGCCGGGCAACGTCGTCCTCGACCTGCCCGTGTCCAGCAAGAAGCGCCTGTTCGAGCAGATCGGGCTGCTGTTCGAGAACCACCACGGCATCGCCCGCAACCGCGTCTTCGACAGCCTGTTCGACCGCGAGCGGCTCGGCTCGACCGGCCTCGGCCAGGGCGTCGCCATTCCGCACGGCCGCCTGAAAGGACTCAAGGAAGCGCTCGGCGCGTTCGTGCGCCTGGCGCAGCCCGTGCCCTTCGATGCCCCCGACGGCAAGCCGGTGACGCTCGTGTTCACGCTGCTGGTGCCCGAGCAGGCCACCGAGAAGCACCTGCAGATCCTCTCCGAACTGGCGCAGATGTTCAGCGACCGCGCCCTGCGCGAGGCGCTTGCGGGCGCCCCCGACGCGGGGACGCTCCACCGTCTCATCTCCGCCTGGCAGCCGGATGCGGCAAGTCAGCGTCAAGCAGCTGCATGACGACAACCGCGAGGCGCTAGCCCTCGCCTGGGTCGCGGCGCAGGACAGCACCGCCGTGGTGCGCCGCGAAGCCGCCGCCTCGGCGGCGCTGATCGGCCACCTCAACCTGACGCACCCGAACACGATCCAGGTGCTGGGCGCCTACGAGACGAGCCTCGCCGCCGGCTACGATCCCGAGCACCATGCCCGCTTCGCCGCGCGGTTGTTCGCCGCCGCGCCGGCCGCCATCATCCTCGCCGACGGCGTCGCGCCGCTGCCCGGGCTGATGGCGGGCGCGATGAACGCCGGGATCCCGCTGTTTTCCACGCCGCGTTCCGCGGCGGCCGTGATCGAAAAACTCTCGCGCTACCTGGGCAAGGCGCTCGCCGACACCACCGAGCGGCACGGCGTCTTCATGGACGTGCTCGGCGTCGGCGTGCTGATCACCGGCGAATCGGGGGTCGGCAAGAGCGAACTGGGCCTGGAGCTGATCAGCCGCGGCCACGGCCTGGTCGCGGACGACGTCACCGAGATCCGGCGCATCGCCGCCAACACGCTCGAGGGGCGCTGCCCGCCGCTGCTGCGCGATTTCATCGAGGTGCGCGGCCTGGGCCTGCTCAACGTGCGCACGATCTTCGGCCAGACCGCGGTGCGCCCGAAGATGAAGCTCAAGCTCGTGGTGCAGCTGGAAAAGCCCGCGGCCGGCGGCGTGCGCGACGCGACCGAGCGCCTGCCGCTGTCCGAGCTCTCGGAAGAGATCCTCGGCGTCACGGTGCGCAAGGTGATCGTTCCGGTGGCCGCCGGGCGCAACCTCGCGGTGCTGCTCGAAGCCGCCGTGCGCAACTACATCCTGCAGCTGCGCGGCATCAACTCGATGGCGGAATTCGTCGCGCGCCAGAAGCAGGCCATGGAGCACGAGCCGCTGGCGGACGACGATTAGGACGCCGGCCGTGCAGCTGATCCTGGTGAGCGGCCTGTCGGGCTCCGGCAAGAGCATCGCGCTCGACGTGCTCGAAGACGCCGGTTTCTACTGCATCGACAACCTGCCGGCGACGCTGATCGATGACACGCTCGAATTCGTGCGCGGCGTCGGCTACGAGCGCATCGCGCTGAGCGTCGATGCGCGCAGCGCCGCGCTTTCGTCGCTGCCCGAGCGCATCGCCGCGCTGCAGGCGCGCGGCGTCGACTGCCGGCTGCTGTTTCTGGAGGCCTCGGCCCCCGAGCTGCTGAAGCGCTTCTCCGAGACGCGCCGCCGCCACCCGCTGGCGGGCGCGGGACTCACGCTCGGCGAGGCGATCGCGCAGGAGCGCACGCTGCTCGCGGAGGTCGCCGTGCTCGGCCACCGCATCGACACGACCGAGCTGCAGCCGAAGGTGCTGCGCAACTGGATCCGCGACCTGCTCGGCCTCGGCGGCGGCGCGCTCACGCTGCTGTTCGAGTCGTTTGCCTACAGGGACGGACTGCCGCTCGATGCGGACTGGGTGATCGACGCGCGCATGCTGCCCAACCCGCATTACGACCCGGTGCTGCGACCGCTCACCGGACGCGACGCCGCGGTGATCGAATTCCTCGAGCGGCAGGAGGAAGTGCAGCAGCTGCTCGAGGACGTGCGCGCCTTTCTCGGCCGCTGGCTGCCCGAGGTGGTGCGCGAAAACCGCAGCTACCTGACGGTGGCGATCGGCTGCACGGGCGGCCGGCACCGTTCGGTGTATCTGGCCGAAAAGCTGGCTCAGGCCTTCGGCGCCAAGTGGCGCGTGCTGGTGCGGCATCGCGGCCTCGCCGCCGAGGCCTGAGGCGCCGCTCAGGGCCGCGCCGCGAGCTGCGCCAACAGATTGCGCACCGGAGTCGGCACGGCGCTTTGCGCCGCGTCGGCCACGTCCAGCCAGAGGCGCCCGGCGCGCTCGGCGCGCGCACTGCTGCGGCGCACGTCGCACAGCAAAGGCAGCACGCGCAGCCGAAAATGCGTGAACGCATGTTCCAGCGCCGGCAGGCGGCGCACCGCGGCGATGTCGCACCCGATGGAACGGCCGAACGACGCCGCGTCGCGGCCGTTCAATTCCGGGAAGCTCCAGAGCCCACCCCACACCCCTGAGGACGGGCGCCGCTCGAGCAGCACGCGCCCGTCTTGCAGTGCAACCATCCATTGCGCCCTGCGTAACGGCATTGCCTTGCGCGGACGCGGCGCGGGCAACTCGGCGATACGGCCCTCGCGCCTGGCCACGCACAGCGAGTCCACCGGGCAGGCATCGCAAAGCGGTCGCGCCCGCCGGCAGACCGCGGCACCGAGATCCATGAGGCCCTGCGTGTAGGTCCGCGGGGAGCGCGCCGGAACCAGCTTTCCGGCAAGCGCCCACAACTCGCGCTGTACCGCGGCATCGCCGGGGAAGCCGGCGATGCCGAAACAGCGCGCCAGCACCCGCTTGACGTTACCGTCGAGGATCGCCGCCTTGCGGCCGAACGCAAACACCGCGATCGCCGCTGCGGTCGAGCGGCCGATCCCGGGCAGCGCCTCGAGTTCCTGCAGCGAGCGCGGGAAACGCCCGCCGTGCCGCGCGAGCAGCTCGCGCGCCGTCGCGTGCAGGTTGCGCGCCCGCGCGTAATAGCCGAGCCCGCTCCAGAGGCGCAACACCTCGTCCTGCGGCGCCTGCGCCAGCGCCCGCAGATCGGGAAAGCGGGCCAGGAAGCGGCGGTAATAGCCGGTCACGGCGTCGACCTGGGTCTGCTGCAGCATGACCTCCGACAGCCAGACCCGGTAGGCATCGCGCGTGCCCTGCCACGGCAGGCCATGACGGCCGTGCCGCGGCTGCCAGCGGACGATGCGGCGCGCGAATGCGTTCATGCGGCGATTCTAGTGGCGCCGGTTTGACGCCCGAGGGGCATTTCGGCAACACTGGACACCCTTCGCGCCGACCCCATGCTCGCTTTCATCCTGCGCCGGCTTGCGCAAGCCGGGCTCGTCATGCTCACGGTGGGGCTGATCGCGTTCTCGCTGTTTCGCTTCGTCGGCGACCCCGTGCTGTTCATGCTCGGGCAGGAGGCCACACCCGAGGATCGCACCCGGCTCACCCTGCTGCTCGGCCTCGATCAGCCGTTCTACGTGCAGTACGCCGGTTTCGTCGCGCGCGCCTTGCAGGGGGAATTCGGCATCTCGCTGCGCCAGGTGCGGCCGGTCTCGAGCATGATCCTCGAGCGTCTGCCGGCGACGCTGGAACTGGCGCTGGTGGCCGCCGTGCTGGCGCTGGTGGCGGGAATCGTCATGGGGGTCTATACCGCGCTGCGGCGCAATTCCTGGTTTTCCCAGGCGCTGCTCGCGCTGTCGCTCATCGGCGTGTCGCTGCCGACCTTTCTCATCGGCATCCTGCTGATCCTGGTGTTCGCCGTGCTGCTGGGCTGGCTGCCCTCGTTCGGCCGCGGCGAGACGGTCGACCTGGGCTGGTGGTCCACGGGCTTTCTCACCGCCTCCGGCCTGAAGGCGCTGATCCTGCCTTCGATCACGCTCGGGCTGTTCCAGATGACGCTCATCCAGCGGCTGGTGCGCACGGAGATGCTGGAGGTGCTGCGCACCGATTACATCAAGTTCGCGCGGGCGCGGGGCTTGAGCGACCGCGCGGTGCACTTCCGCCACGCGCTCAAGAACACGCTCGTGCCGGTGATCACGATCACCGGGCTGCAGCTCGGCGCCATCATCGCCTTCGCCATCATCACGGAAACCGTGTTCCAGTGGCCCGGCATGGGGTTGCTCTTCATTCAGTCGGTGCAGTTCGCCGACATCCCGGTGATGGCGGCGTACCTTTGCCTGATCGCGCTGTTCTTCGTCGTCATCAACCTGGCGGTCGACCTGCTGTATTACGCGGTCGATCCGCGCCTGCGCATCGACCGCGCGGCCGCCGCGCACTGACCGGCCGGCGCATGGGCAATCCGGGGTACGATCTCAACAATGCCTGGTTCAATCCGAGGAGGAAACCGATGAGACTCAAGCACTGGCTGCTCGCCGCCCTCGCCGCGTTCGCGGCATCCGGCGCGGCGCAGGCCGTCACGCTCAAGTGGGCGGCGCAGAACGACATCCTGACGCTCGACCCGCATTCGCAGAACCACGCCACCACGATCTCGCTGCTGCAGCACGCCTACGAGCCGCTGGTGCGCTACGACAAGAATTTCCAGGTCGAGCCGGCGCTCGCCGCGAGCTGGCAGCAGGTGTCGCCGACGCAATGGCGCTTCAACCTGCGCCAGAACGTCAAGTTCCACGACGGCAGCCCGTTCGGCGCCGACGACGTGCTGTTCTCCTTCGACCGCATCCGCCAGCCGCAGGGCACGATGCAGCCCTACGTCACCGGCGTGACCGAGGTGAAGAAGATCGACGAGCACACCGTCGATTTCGTCCTCGCCGGGCCGAACCCCGTGTTCCTGCGCAACCTCGTCGTCTTCCACATCATGAGCAAGACCTGGGCGGCGAAGACCAAGTCGGAGAAAATCCAAGATTACAAGGCGAACGAGACCACTTTCGCCTCGCGCAATGCGAACGGCACCGGCGGCTACCTGATCAAGTCCTGGGAACCCGACAAGCGCATCGTGCTCGCAGCGAACCCGAACTGGTGGGACAAGCGCGAAGGCAATGTCACCGAGGTGATCTACACGCCGATCAAGGCGGACGCGACCCGCGTCGCCGCATTGCTCTCGGGCGACGTGGATCTCGTCACCGACCTGCCGACGCAGGACGTGGCGCGCCTGCGCCAGGACCCGAAGCTCAAGATCCTCGACGGTGCCGAGAACCGCACCATCTTCATCGCCATGGACGTGGGCAGCGCCGAGTTGAAATACGCCGACGTCAAGGGCAAGAACCCCTTCAAGGACATCCGGGTGCGTCGCGCGCTCAACCTGGCGGTCGACCGCGAGTCGATCCGGCGCGTGACCATGCGCGGGCTCTCGATCCCCGCCGGCCTGATGATCGCGCCCAACGTCCACGGTTACGCGAAGGACATCGACCGCGTGCCGCCGTTCGATCCCGACGGCGCGAAGAAGCTGCTCGCCGAGGCCGGCTACGCGAACGGCTTCGAGTTCACGCTCAACTGCCCGAACAACCGCTATGTCAACGACGAGGAGATCTGCCAGGCGCTGGTCGCGATGTGGGCGCGCATCGGCGTCAGAGCGCGGCTCGTGGCCGAAAACATGGGGCCGTTCATCGCCAAAGTGCAGAACTTCGACACCAGCGCCTACATGCTCGGCTGGGGCGTGGCGACTTTCGACGCGCTGTACATGCTGCAGGCGCTGGCGCGCACCCGGACCAAAGGCGCCGACGGCAGCTTCAACTTCTCGCGCGTCAGCGACGCCAAGCTCGACCAGCTGATCGACGCCATGAAGGTCGAGATGGAGCCGAAAAAGCGCGACGCGCTGATCCGTGAAGCGCTGACGATGGTGCGCGAGCAGCACTTCTTCGTGCCGCTGCACTACCAGCTGCGGCCGTGGGCGATGAAGAAGAACGTCTCGACGGTCTACCGCGCCAACGACGCGCCCGAATCGCGCTTCGCGCGCATCGACTGAAGCCGCCGGGCTGAGGCGAGGCCAGCGCGCATGGCCGTGGCTCCAGGTTGGTGGCGTCGCGCCTGGGACCACGACCTCGCCTGGAGCTTCCGGCGCTCGCCGGTCACGATCGTCGCCGCGGCTCTGACGCTCGCCTGCGTCGGCGGCGCCGCGTTCGCGCCCTGGATCGCGCCGCACGATCCGTTCGATCTCGCGCGGCTCAGCCTCAACGACGCCTTTTCGCCGCCCGCCTGGGCCTCGGGCGGGAACGCCCGCTACCTGCTGGGGACCGACGACCAGGGACGCGACGTGCTTTCCACCATCCTGCACGGCGCGCGCATCTCGCTCGGGGTCGGCCTCGCCGCGGTGGCGTTCTCGGCGCTGCTCGGCGTGTCGCTCGGCCTGCTTTCGGGCTACGTCGGCGGGCGGCTGGACGCCTTCATCATGCGCGTCGCCGACATCCAGCTGTCGTTTCCCGCGATCCTGATCGCGCTGCTGGTCGACGGCGTGGCGCGCGTGGCGCTGCCGCGCGAGACCCATGACAGCATCGCCATCCCGGTGCTGATCTTCTCCATCGGCATCTCGGGCTGGGTGCAGTACGCGCGCACCGTGCGCGGCTCGACGCTGGTGGAAAAGAACCGGGAGTACGTGCAGGCGGCGCGCGTCATCGGCCGCGGCCGGTTCGCCATCATGCTGCACCATGTCCTGCCCAACGTCATGGGCCCGGTGCTGGTGATCGGCACGATTCACGTCGGCACCGCGATCATCACCGAGGCGACGCTGTCGTTTCTCGGTGTCGGACTGCCACCGACGCAACCCTCGCTCGGCACGCTGATCCGCGTCGGCAACGACTTCCTGTTTTCCGGGGAATGGTGGATCACGGTCTTCCCCGGCCTCGCGCTGATCGTGCTGGTGCTCTCGGTGAACCTGCTCGGCGACTGGCTGCGCGACGCGCTCAATCCGAAGCTGCGGTGAGCGCGCCGCTCCTGGAAGTGAAGGACCTGCGCGTCGAGTTCCCGACGCGGCGCGGCACCCTGGTGGCCGTGGACGGCGCTTCGCTCGCGATCGCACCGGGCGAAATCCTCGGGGTGGTCGGCGAATCGGGCGCCGGCAAGTCGCTCACCGGGATGGCGATCATCGGGCTGATCGAACCGCCCGGGCGCATCGCGGCGGGCGAAATCCGGCTCGAGAGCGAGCGCATCGACGGCCTGCCCTACGAGCAGATGCGGCGCATCCGCGGCCGGCGCATCGGCGCGATCTTCCAGGACCCGCTCACCTCGCTCAATCCGCTGTTCACCATCGGCGAGCAGCTCACCGAGACGATTCTCGCGCACCTCGAAGTCACGCCGGCAGAGGCTCTCGCGCGCGCGCTGGCGCTGCTCGCCGAGGTCGGGATTCCGGCGCCGCGGGCGCGCATCGGGCACTATCCGCACCAGTTCTCCGGCGGCATGCGCCAGCGCGTCGTCATCGCCCTGGCGCTCGCCGCCGAGCCGCGCCTGATCATCGCCGACGAGCCCACGACCGCGCTCGACGTCTCGATCCAGGCGCAGATCATCGCGCTGCTGAAGCGCCTGGCGCGCGAACACGGCACCGCGGTGATGCTGATCACGCATGACATGGGCGTGATCGCCGAGACCGCCGACCGGGTCGCCGTCATGTACGCCGGCCGCATCGCCGAAATCGGGCCGGTGCGCGACGTGATCCACGCGCCGCGCCATCCCTATACCGCGGGCCTGATGGGCTCGATCCCGAAGCTCGGCCAGGGCGCAGGCAAGAAGCGCGGGCGGCTGGTGCAGATCGAGGGGGCCATGCCGCGCCTGAACGCGATTCCGGCCGGCTGCGCGTTCAATCCGCGCTGCCCCAGGCGATTCGAGCGCTGCCTCGCCGAACGGCCCGAGCTGATCGCGATCGGTACGACCGATGCCGCCTGCTGGCTGTACGCCGATGGACCGCGATAACCGGCCCCTGCTCCGCATGCTCGAAGTGAGCCGGGATTTCGACGTCTCCCGGCCCTGGCTCAACCGCGTGCTCGAAGGCGCGCCGCGCCAGCTGCTGCGCGCCGTGGACGGGGTCTCGCTGGCCGTCAAGCGCGGCGAGACGCTGGCGCTGGTTGGCGAATCGGGCTGCGGCAAGTCCACCGTGGCGCGACTGATCGTCGGCCTGTACGCGACATCGCAGGGACGCATCGAATTCGACGGCATCGACCTCGCCGCGCCGGGTGCATCGGCATTGCGCCGGCGCATGCAGATGATCTTCCAGGATCCCTACGCGAGCCTCAATCCGCGCTGGCGCGTGCGCGACATCGTCGCCGAGCCGATCCGTGTGCTCAAGCTGGCGGCCTCCGAGCACGAGGTCGGGGCGCGCGTCGCGGAACTCCTGCGGCAGGTCGGCCTGGTGGCCGAGGACGGCGAGAAATATCCGCACGAGTTCTCCGGCGGGCAGCGCCAGCGCATCTCGATCGCGCGGGCGCTTTCCGGCAACCCCGAGTTCCTGGTGTGCGACGAGCCGACCTCCGCCCTGGACGTCTCGGTGCAGGCGCAGATCCTCAACCTGATGACCGACCTGCAGCAGCGTCTCGGCCTGACCTATCTGTTCATTTCGCACAACCTGGCGGTGGTGTCGCACATCGCCGACCGCGTCGGCGTGATGTACCTCGGGCGGCTGGTGGAGCTGGCGGACGCGGAAGAGCTGTTCGTGCGGCCGCTGCACCCCTACACGCGCATGCTGCTCGACGCGATTCCCGATCTGGAGATGTCCGGCAAGGCGCGCACGCCGGTTGCCGGCGAGGTGCCGAACCCGCTCGATCCGCCGGCGGGTTGCGCGTTTCATCCCCGCTGCCTGCACGCCAACGCACGCTGCCGCAGCGAGCGGCCGCAGGCGCTCGTTCGGGGCGAAGCGGTGGTCGCGTGCCACGCGGTCGAGGAGCGAAGAATCTAGGACGAGCTGCTGTCGCCGACCTCGACCGACCGCGGGCTGCGCGCGGACAGGCTCCGACCGGAGTCACTTCTTTTGCAGCGCATCCATCAGCTCGTTGAAGGACCTGGCGAGATCCTGAAACTCGTCCTTTTCTCTCAGGTGGACGCGCTCCGTGGCGTGGCCTGACTTGATTTCGTCGATCACGCGCTTCATGTGGTACACCGATCCCGCCGCCCGATGCGTGATGAAGAGCGCCCAGATCGCGATGACCGCGATGATGAGCAGATTGACCAGGCTCATCGACACCAGAAACGTGAAAAGATCGCTGTACCTTTCGTCGATCAGCTCCTGCGGCAGGCTTGAGCGTCTGAGAATGAAGTCATAACTGTCAACGACGTACGCGTAACAGAGATAGCTCGTGACGCCGATGCACAGGAATCCGGCCAGGAGAATGACGGCAACGACTCGCCCCTGGAAGCCCCTGTTCAGCAGGATGGATTTGTTGCTGCGCTTGTCTCTTGGATCCGTCATCTTTCAGCCCGATTCAGGTTCTGCCCGGTTGTCTTCCGGCCGCTGCTTCACGCGCCTTTGCAGGAAGCCGGCAGGTAATTGGCCGGTATGGTCGTGCCATCGGCGAGGCTGCCGCAGCGCCATCCGGTGACCGCCTTGCCCATGTCCGTCGCTGCGTTTGCCGGGGCACTGCCGACCAGCGGCACCAGGGTGACGACTTTACCGTCGATGGCGGAATCGCCGAAGCCCTGCGCCATCGCAATGATCTTCCCATTCGGGTCCGTAGCGATCGACTGCACATAGCGGGACGAGGGACCCGTCACTTCGCAGCCCCAGTTGCCTGCCCCCGGGCCGGTGCTGCCGCCGGACTGATAGACCTCGGCGACAGGGGTTCTGCAATTGCTCAGTGCCAGCAGCACCTCCGACATCCGGGTTCGTTTGACGTAATTCAGGTAAATGGGATAGGCCACCGCCGCAAGAATGCCGATGATCGCGACCACGACCATCAACTCGACCAGCGTGAACCCTCGCTCACTGCGCTGCGCGCGCACATTGCCTCCTTGTTTGACGAGCAATTTTACCGGGGCACATCGCCGCAGCCCGGGAAAAAGACCGACTCGGCGCAAATACCGCCCAGTGGCGTGAAATAGTGCCGCTGTCGAACGATCCGTCGGGCAGCGGACCGGCAGTTGGCGCTCATCCGACCTAGCGCCTGAACAACCCGCGCAGCTTGTCGCCGATCTTTTCCGTGACGCCACGCTCGCGGCCGAGCGCCTTCACCAGATCGACGCCGGATTTCGCCGCGAGCTCGGTGAAATCGACCGCGACAGCGGGCTTTTCCAGGGCGCCGGTGATCCTCACCGGCACGGTGACGCCCGCGAGCTTCGACAGATCGCGCCCGCCCTGGCCTTTCGAAGTCGCCACCACCGCGGCGCGCGCGGTGTAGTTCACGGTCGAGTTGCCGATGTCGACGACGCCGCCGCCCGTCAGCCGCAAGAGCGGCGCCTTGCCCTGCAGATCATCGTTGTGCGCAACGCCGTTCCTGATCACGAAGCTCGCCGTGATCTCGGAGAAATCGGTGCGCTTCGAGGGGTCGCTCGCCGTCGCGGACATGGAGCCGAGCACCGCGCGCACGTCCTGGATCGCCTCGGCCAAATTGATTCCCTTCACCGCGCCGTCGCGCATCTCGACGCGCGCCGCACCGCCGAGCGCTTTCTTCATCGCCCACACGCCCGTGCCGGCCGCGGCCACATCGAGCGTCACGTCGCCGCGGCCCTCGAGCCGATCCTGCTCCGCCGCGTCGCGCAGCAGCGGCCCGAGCTGCACGCCCCGCACCGATTCCTTGATCGCGATGCGGTTGCCGTTGGCGTCTGCAACCAGACTGCCCGCAAGCGTGCCGCCGTAGAGATTCGCCGAATGCGGCGCCACCTCGAGCTTGCCGCCCGCGAGCTTGATGTCGGCCTTGAGCTCCGCGAGCTTCAAGCGCTGCACCGTGAGCGCACCGATCGCCACCTTGCCGCTCACGCGCGGGCCTTTGAGCGCAGACAGCTCGATGCGGTCATCGCCCTTCGCTGGCGTTTTCTTCGGGGGCATCAACCGGTCGAGATTGAGCCGGTCGGCATTGACATCAAAACTCGCGACGAGCGGCGCGAGCCGCGTCGCCGCGAACTTGGCGCGCAGGTTCGAGTCCTCGAAGCGCGCCGCGAGTTCGCCCGCCGCGGACTGCTTGCCGAAGTCCGCCTTCAGCGCCGCATCGACGAGGAGGGCAAGGCCCTTCTGCGGCAGGCCCGCACCGGACAGCGTCAGGTTGGCGGCGATCTTCGGCAGCTCGATCGCGGGCCGCGCGAGGTCTGCCTGCAGCGGCGTGCTGAGCTTGCCCTTCACCGACCGGCCCTCGGCGCGCGCGACGAGCTCGAGCGCGAGACTCGGGATCGAAAGCGCCTTCGCCGTGCCCTCGGCCGCCGCCAGGTTCAGCTTCGCATCGAGCCTGTGCTTCGGACCGCTGAGCTTCACCGAGGCGGCGATCGCCGAGCCCGAGGCGTATGACGGCGTGATTTCCACCTTGGGCGCCGCGATCTCCACGGCCAGCGTATCGCGGTCGGCGCGCCCCTTCACCTGGAACGAAAAGGCGTCCAGCCCGATCTCCTGTCGCTGCAGATTGAACCGCACCGCGCCCGCGGCCTGCGCGCGGATGTCGAGCTCGGGCCTGCGCCCCGTGAGGCGGGCGGAGAACGCCACTTGCCCCGGGGTCGCGCCGTCCAGCCGCCCCGTCTTCAAGCTCAGATCGTCGATCGTGACTTCCTGACCGCTCGCCGCATCGCGGTAGCCGATGCGGGCGCGCTCGATGGCGATTTGCGCAATGCGAACGGCGGGAATGCGCAGTTCGACGCGTTCCGGGCTCCCCTCGGGCTCGCCGGCACCGGTCAGATCCGCGAAGTTCAGGCGTCCATCAGCGCCGCGCGCGATGTTCACCTGGAGCCCCGAAATCCTCAGGACCTCCACCGCCACCTCGCGCGAAAGCAGCGGTAGCGTCGCTACCGCGATCTCGGCCGAATCGAGCGCCAGGAACACCTTGTCGCTCGCTGGCTCGGTGAGCACCAGCTTCCCGAGCGCGATGCCGGCTACGGGATACAGCCGGATCCTGGGCTCGCCCTCGATCGTGAGCGTGCGGTGCTTTTCCTGCATGGCGTGCTCGAGCCGCGCCTTGACGAAGCCGCCGTCGATCACGAGCACGGCCACGCCCAGGGCCACGAGCAGCAGGGCGAGGAGGCCGCCGGCGCCGTAGGCAAGGAGCTTCAGCGCCTTCACGAGGCCTTCCGGTCGCGGTTGGCGACGCCGAAGGGCACGTGGCCCGTGGCGACGTGCCGCTGCGCCGATTCGACATGCCCGCGCTGGTCGTCGAAATAGAAATCCGGCTCGAACGCGCGCAGGAACTCGCCTTTGTCCAGGCCGCCGAGAAACATCGCTTCGTCGACCGCGATGTTCCAGTCCATGAGCGTCCTCACCGCGCGCTCGTGCGCCGGCGCGCTGCGCGCCGTGACCAGCGCCGTGCGGATGCGCACCGGCACGTCGGTACCCGCGGCCGCCTGCAGGCGATGCAGCGCCTCGAGCAGCGGCTTGAACGGGCCCGGCGGCAGCGGCCGCAGGGCGTGCACGGTTTCGTGGCGCGTGAAGGCGTCGAGCCCCTCGCGCTGGAACACGCGTTCGGCTTCGTCCGAAAACAGGACCGCGTCGCCGTCGAAAGCGATGCGCACCTCGCCGGCGTGGCGCTCCGCTGCCTGCGCGGATTCCGGCACCACGCGGGCCGCGGGAAACTTCGCATCCAGCGCCCCCATCACGTCGTGCTCGTTGGCCGAGAGAAACAGATTCGCCCTCAGTGCATCGAGGTAGCGGTAGGGACTGCGCCCGCGCGTGAACACGCCGCGCTCCAGCCGCAGCCCCGCGCGCTGCGCGGAGCGGAAGATGCGCAAGCCCGACACCGGGTCGTTCTTCGACAGGATCACCACTTCGACGCGCTGGGCTTCGGGGGTATTGAACGCGAGCAGCTTCTGCACCAGCGGGAAAGCGACACCCGCCTTGGCAGGAACCTCCAGGCGCGAGAGCTGCAGCTCGATGTAGGCGCGTTCACCGGAAGATTCGAACACGCGGTTCTCGTCCTCGAAATCGAACAGCGCGCGCGAGGAGATCGCCACCACGAGCTTGCCTTCGAAGGTCGCAGGCATGCGGCGAGTGTAGCGGATCGGGTACCGCAAAAAAACGGGCGCCCGCCCGATCCTCTCAGGCATGCGCCCGGCTTGCTGCTGCTGGCGCGAGGCTCAGCGGTTGCGAGATCCCCACCGGCCGCCGGCGCGCGGACCGAAGCCGCCGAGGAACCGATCGGCGAGTGGCTTTTGCTCCGGCGTCAGCGCCGCGTACAGGTCCTTGACCTTCTGCGCCATGGTTTCCGATTGCGCCTGGCGCTGCTTCCAGATCTGCTCGCGCAGCTCGATGCGCTCGGGCAGCGAGGCGGCACCGCTCTCGCGCATCGTGATCATCGACTTGCGCATGGCGTCATGCTGCAGTTTGGCCTGCTCGGCATAGGCGCTCCACACGCCCTCCTGCGCCGGCGTGATCTTGAGCTCCGCCTTCACCCAGGCCAAGCGGTTCTCGACGTATTCGCCGGAAACGTCGACGCCTCCGGGACCGAATCCCGTTCCTTGCCACGGTCCCATGCCGTAGCCTGGGCCGGACCCATAGCCCATCATGTGCCCATGGCCCCAGCCCGGACCGCCACCCATTCCCCAACCCGGCCCGTTGCCGTAGGGATGTGCGTTGAGCGCCGTGGCGCCGATGCCGAAGCCGAGTGCGAGTCCGATTGCGATGGCGAGCTTGGTCGTGCGTTTCATGGTCGATCTCCGTTCAAGAGTTCAGTCGTTGGCTCTGCGCCGCGCGGACCTTGCCGTCCGCCGCCGCATCGGTTCCCATTGCAGCAGCCGAATGTAAGCGCGCCGTTCCATCTTTGTACGCGGCGGTAGCGCGATCCCCCGGTTGATACACGGCGCTACAAATCCGCTTCCCAGGGCGCTGGGCGCGAGCTATAAACAGGCGGCCATGGACAGCACCGCCCCGATCCTGGTCGTCGACGACGACGCCGAAATCCGCAACCTGCTCTGCGATTACCTGCGCAAGAACGGCTATCGCGCCACCGCGGTGGCCGACGGCAAGGCGATGTGGGCGGCGCTCGGGCGCGGCAAGTACGACCTGATCGTGCTCGACGTGATGCTGCCGGGCGATGACGGGCTCACGCTGTGCCGCCAGCTCCGGGCCGAGTCCGACACCCCCGTCATCATGCTGACCGCGCGCGGCGAGGAGACCGACCGCATCGTCGGTCTCGAGATCGGCGCCGACGACTACCTGGCGAAACCCTTCAGTCCGCGGGAGCTGCTGGCGCGCATCAAGAGCGTGCTGCGCCGTTACCGCAGCCTGCCGCGGAACCTGAGGGCCGACGCGGCGCGCCGCGTGCGTTTCGCCGGCTGGACGCTCGACACGGTCGCGCGCCACCTCGTTTCAGCCGCCGGCGTGGTGACCTCGCTCAGCGGCACGGAGTACCAGCTGCTGCGCATCCTGCTGAGCCATCCCAACCAGGTGCTGACGCGCGACCAGCTCATGCTGCTCGCCAAGGGCCGCGAGAGCGATCCGCTCGACCGCACGATCGATCTGCAGGTGAGCCGCCTGCGCCACCGGCTCGGCGACGATCTTTCGGAGCCGCGCATCATCAAGACCGTGCGCGGGCAGGGCTACGTGCTCGCCGTGCCGGTCGAAGCGGAGCGCTGATGCGGCTGCTGCCGCAAAGCCTTTTCGGCCGGCTCGTCGTGGTGCTGCTCGGCGGGCTCGTCTTGGCGCAGCTCGCGACGGCGTACCTCAATCTCGCCGAGCGCGGCGAGCTGCTCTACCGCGCCGGCGGCATGCGCCTCGCGCAGCAGATTGCCGACATCGTCAAGCTGCTCGATTCGCTGCCGGCGGCGGAGCGCCGCCGGGTCGTGGCCGTGTTCAACGCCCCGCCGCTCGCGGTCTCGCTCGACCGGGCGCCGCTGCGCGAAGACGCAGTCCCCGGAGATTCGGATTTCCCGCGCGCGATGTTCGCCACCGTACTGCGCTACGCGCTCGGCGACGAGGCCAAGATCCTGATTGCGCGCCCGCCCGCTGCGCGCGGCGCCGTGATTCCCGGGGACCGCCCCGTGCCGCCGCACATGCCGATGATGCAGTACCGCAAGTGGGGGCCGGGCGGCTTCGCGGGCGGTGCCGCCTTCATCGTGCAGATCGCCCTGCGCGACGGCAGCCGGGCGACGTTCGATTCCCAGCTTTCGCCGCAGGACGCGGCGGTGCCGTGGCGCGTTGGGTTGACGCTGCTCGTGCTGCTCGGCACGGTGATCGTGCTGTCGCTGATCGCGGTGCGCTGGGTCACGGGACCGCTGTCGGTGCTCGCCACGGCTGCCGAGGGGCTGGGCGAGAACATCCATCACCCGCCGCTCGCCGAAACCGGGCCGGCGGAAGTGCAGCGGGCCGCGAGAGCCTTCAACACCATGCAGCAGCGGCTGGCGCGCTTCATTTCGGATCGCACGCGCCTCCTGACCGCGATGTCGCACGACCTGAAGACACCGATCACCCGCATGCGCCTGCGCGCCGAAGCACTCGACGACGAGGCGCTGCGCGGCAAGTTCGTGCGCGATCTCGAGGAAATGGAAAGCATGGTGACGCAGACGCTCGAATTCATGCGCGACACCAGCGCCGCCGAAGCCGTGCAGCGCATCGATGTCATGGCGCTGCTCGAAAGCCTGAGGAGCGACTACGCGGACATGGGCAAGGCGGTGAGGATCGAGGGCTCGAGCCCGCAGCCCCTGCCCGGCCGGCCGCTCGCCCTGCGGCGCTGTCTCGGCAACCTGCTCGACAACGCGAATCGCTATGGCGGGCGCGCGACGATCCGGCTCGAGGACAACGCGCGCGAGATCGTCATCCGGGTGCTCGACGAAGGCCCGGGCATGACGCCGCAGGAGCTGGAAAAAGCCTTTGAACCGTTCTTCCGGGGCGAAGCTTCGCGCAGCCGCGAAACGGGCGGCACCGGGCTGGGTCTTGGCATCGCGCGCAATATTGCGCGTGCGCACGGCGGCGAGCTGTTGCTGCAGAACCGCAGCCCCAACGGACTCGAAGCGATTCTGACGCTGCCCCGATCGCAAGCGCGCTGATCCAACGGGTTGCCGCGCGAGCCCTGGAGCGGGTGAAGGGAATCGAACCCTCGTATGCAGCTTGGGAAGCTGCCGTTCTGCCATTGAACTACACCCGCGGCCGCCGCGAATTCTAAGGCACATTGCTGCTTTGCAGCGAATGACTCGCCCGTGCCGCTCGCGGCACAATCGTTGCGCACCCGTTGACCGAAATCAAGTCGCGCCGGATCCCTGTCGGCGCAAGGCGCAGAAAATTTCCTGCACAACGAGCTGCCAAGAAATGCACCGGGAGTGGTGTCCTGGCGGCGGTGGCCGGATGTCCGACCCTCAGGACTTTGCGACACGCATCCACGAGGAGGTCAGGGCTTATGGATCAGATCAACGCCGCACCCGACTGGATCGGTGCGTACCTCGACTGGACTCAGGGCGAGCAAGGGCCCGCTGCAGCGAATTCCACTGCCGGCGGCCGCTTGGCTGCTCAAGGCAACGATTACTCGGCCGCCTATCTGGAGTGGCTGGACGCGAGCCTGCCGGCACTGCCGCAGTCTTGGGCGATTCGCGCCACGGTACCCGCACGACGAGCCAGCGACGTCTTCGGCGGCGCGAGCGGCTTTCACGAGGCGGTGCTGCTGGCGGCGCTGCATACGGAGTCTGACTGCCTGCACCTGTTGCGGCAGGTCCTCGATGGCGGCGCCCCGAATCGCGGCACGGTCAGGCTCGCCGCGGAAGCGCTGGAGTACGCGCACCGCCTGCTCGACGACGAGCGCTCGGCCTGGCGCGTTCTGAATGCGCTCGGGCCCAACGGGCGACGGCGCGCCAGCGATGCCTGGCGCACCGGTTTCGATGCCGACTGGCCGCACGCACTTGAAAACGTGGCCGCCGATGTCCAGGCGCTGACCGGCAAGGTGCTCGCGCTGCACGTGCACTAGCCCCGCGCCGCGGGCGCGGCGGCACTGAAAGGTCAGCCGCCCGCGCTCTTGCAGCCCGTGTACGAGATCGTGGGGCCGTCGGCGAGGCTCGCCTCGTTGCCGTTGATCTCGAGCATCGCGCTGCCATTGGTGTAGCGCGTGCCGGCCGGAGCCGCCACCTTGTCGAGGCGAAACTCGCGCTCGGGGAAGATCACCCAGGCCGACGCGCCGCCGTCCAGATAGCGCAGGTGGAAGCGCTTGCCAGCGTCGCACCGGAATTCGGTGGCATTGGCGGGGGCGCGCGAGCGCTCCTGCGCGCCCTCGCCGCCAAACGGCCACAGGTTGACGCTGCTGCAACCCGGCAGGAGCAGCAGCAGGCCGAACAGGGCGGGCGATGTGCGGCGGACGAAGCGGTTATCCATTCGATCGAATCCTGTTGTGCGACGTGCCGATATTGGCGCCAGCGAGTGTAGCAACACTCGCCTCGGGATGACGGGATGAGGCCTGTGCACGATCGCCCATCGTCCTGATGCCCTGGAGAAACGCGGCGCCGACCGCCATTGTTATGCGCAACGTTCTCATTTCATTGCAGAAACTGACGCTGAATTTTTCATCAGCACCAACTTGTACAGCGGCTGTACGGATGGCGTTGGCGAGATTCGAAGCGCAATCCACAGACTTATCCACCGTTTTTGTGGATAGCTGCCGGTGAGATCGCACCGCCGCAGCCGTTGTATGATTGTCCGCATGATCCTGGTGACGGTGAACGGCAGCGCGCACCGCTTCGAGCAGCCGCTCGGGCTGGCGGCGCTGCTCGCCGCGCTCGAGTTGGGCGGCAGGAAGATCGCGGTGGAAAGAAACGGCGAAATCGTGCCGCGGAGCGCGCACGGCTCTACACTGGTGCAGGACGGCGACCGGCTCGAAATCGTCGCCGCGGTGGGCGGGGGCTGAAGGCGTGAAGCCCGCAGACGCAAAGCTCGTCGTCGCAGGCAAGGCCTACGCCTCGCGCCTGCTGGTCGGCACGGGCAAGTACCAGGATTTTGCCGCAACGCGTACGGCGATCGATGCCTCCGGCGCGGAGATCGTGACAGTCGCGATCCGGCGCACCAATATCGGCCAGGATCGCAAGGCGCCGAGCCTGCTCGAGTACCTGCCGCCCTCGAAGTACACCCTGTTGCCCAACACCGCGGGCTGCTACAACGCGCAGGACGCGGTGCGCACGCTGCGCCTCGCGCGCGAACTGCTCGACGGCCACGATTTGGTGAAGCTCGAAGTGCTGGGCGATCCGCAATCGCTCTACCCGAACATGCCCGAAACGCTGGCAGCGGCCAGGCAGCTCGTCGGCGAAGGCTTCAAGGTGATGGTCTACTGCTCGGACGATCCGATCCAGGCGAAGATGCTCGAGGACCTGGGGTGCGTAGCGGTGATGCCGCTCGCCTCCCTGATCGGCTCCGGCATGGGCATCCTCAATCCCTGGAACCTGCAGCTGGTGATCGAGCGCGTGGGCGTGCCCGTGCTGGTGGACGCCGGGGTCGGCACCGCTTCGGACGCGTCGATCGCCATGGAGTTGGGCTGCGATGGCGTGCTGATGAACACCGCGATCGCCGCAGCCGCTGACCCGGTGCGCATGGCGCGGGCCATGAAACTCGCGGTGCAAGCCGGGCGCGAGGCCTTTCTCGCCGGCCGCATGCCGAAGAAGTTCTATGCCGCTTCGCCCTCCTCGCCGGCCGCCGGCACCATCACCCCCTCGCAGCCCAAGGCTGCTTGAATAGGCCGATCCGCAGTTACGTCCTGCGGCAGGGACGCACTTCAGCGGCGCAGAGACGCGCGCTCGACGCGCTCTCGGAAAAGTACGCGATCACTTTCGCGCCGCAGCCGATCGACGCGCGCGCAGTCTTCGGGCGAGCCGCGCCGCTGGTGCTCGAGATCGGCTCCGGCATGGGCGAGACCACGGCCGCGATCGCGCGCTCGCAGCCGGAGAGCGACTTCATCGCGATCGAGGTGCACGGCCCCGGCGTGGGGAGCCTCCTGAATCGCATCGAAGCGGATCGCATCGCCAACCTGCGTGTCATCCGGCACGACGCGGTCGAAGTGCTGGAACACATGATCGCCGATGCTTCGCTCGCCGGAATTCACCTGTTCTTTCCCGACCCCTGGCCGAAGAAGCGCCACCACAAGCGGCGCCTGGTGCAACCCGCGTTCACGGCGCTCGCCGCGCGCAAGCTCGCCCCCGGCGGCTACCTGCATGCCGCGACCGACTGGCCCGACTACGCCGCGCAGATGCTCGCCGTGTTCTCCGCCGAGCCGCTGCTCGCGAACCAGACCGGCGGATACGCGCCGCGGCCGGAGCGCCGACCGCTCACCAAGTTCGAGCGTCGCGGCCTAGGGCTGGGCCACGCAGTGCACGACCTGCTGTTTCGGCGCCGGCAGGAATAGCGCGATCAGTTCGTTGAGGAACAGCCGCCCGCGCTGCGTCGGTCGCAGCCGGTCGGCACGGCGCTCGATGAGACCCTTGGCTTCGGCAGCGCGCAAGCCCGGCTCGATCGCGCTCGCCGGCAGGCCGGCGCGCTCCGCAAACAGCGTCGCGGCAAATCCCTCGCTCAGCCGCAGCGCGTTCAGCATGAATTCGAACGGCAGCTCGCTCGGCGCAACAACGCGCTCCTGCACGCGACCCGGCGCCGCGAGGTATTCGCGCGGCTGCTTGGCGCGCTCGTGGCGCGTGACGCGGTCCGGAAAGCTGATCTTGCCGTGCGCGCCGGCGCCCAGGCCGAGGTAATCGCCGAACTCCCAGTAGTTGAGGTTGTGCCGGCAACGGTGCCCGGGGCGCGCGAAAGCGGAAGTCTCGTAATGCTCGAACCCGGCCGCGGCGAGCGCTTCCTCGATCGCGAGCTGCATGTCGGCGCATGCGTCGTGCTCGGGCAACGCAGGCGGTCGACGGAAGAAGATCGTATTCGGCTCGATCGTGAGCTGATAAGCGGACAGGTGGGTGGTCTGCCAGCGCAGCGCCTCTTCGATGTCGGCCCGCGCCATCGCCAGCGACTGTCCCGGCAAACCGTACATGAGATCGAGATTGACGTTGTCGAAGCTTGCGAGCGCCAGCGCGATCGCGGCACGAGCCTCGTGACCCGAATGAATCCGCCCCAGAGCGCGCAGCATGCGGTCGTCGAAACTCTGCACGCCGAGCGACAGGCGATTCACCCCCGCTGCGCGGTAGCCGCGAAAGCGCCCGGCTTCCGCGGTGCCGGGGTTCGCCTCCAGGGTGACCTCGGCGTCGGGCACCACGGCGATGCGAGCACGCATTGCCGAGAGCAGTCGATCGATCGCATCCGGTGAGAACAGGCTCGGCGTGCCGCCGCCGAGGAAGATGCTGACGATGCGCCGGCCCCACACGGCGGGCAGGAGTCCCTCCAGATCCGCGATCAGCGCATCCACGTACTCCCGCTCCGGCAGCTCGCCGCCGCGCTCGTGGGAATTGAAGTCGCAGTAGGGACACTTGCGCACGCACCACGGCAGGTGCACGTAGAGCGCGAGCGGTGGCAATTGCGCCAGGCGCAGCTCGCCAGGCAGGGCGATACGCAGGGTTGCGCTCACGCGGCGTCCTCCCGCAACTGCGCAAGCAGGCGCGCGAGCGCCTGGCCGCGATGGCTGATGCGGTTCTTTTCCTCCGCTGCCAGTTCGGCCGCGGTCAGCCCGCGTCCCGGCAGCAGGAACAGCGGATCGTAGCCGAAGCCGCCGGCGCCGCGCGGCGCCAGCGCGATGCTGCCGGTCCAGCGCCCTTGCGCCACGACGGGCTCGGGATCGTCGGCGCTGCGCAGCAGCACCATGACGCAGACGTAGTGCGCGCTGCGCTGCGCGCAACCCTCCAGTACCGAGAGCAGCTTGGCGTTGTTGCGCGCATCGCGCTCTGCGCGGCTGCCGTGCGTTCCCGCGAAATAGGCCGAATGCACGCCGGGCTCGCCGGCCAGTGCGTCCACGCACAGGCCCGAGTCGTCCGCCAGCGCCGGCAGCCCCGCGGCGCGGCTCGCATGCCGCGCCTTGGCGAGCGCGTTCTCGAGGAAGCTCGCGTGCGGCTCCTCGGCCTCGGCGATGCCGAGCTCGGTCTGCGGCACGACCTCGATCGCGAGCGGCGCGACGAGCGCCCGGATCTCCCGCACCTTGCCCGGATTGTTCGAGGCGAGGACGAGCTGCTTCACGGGCCGAGCGCGCGGCGCTGGCGCGCGACCAGCTCCGCGATGCCGCGCGCCGCCAGCTCGAGCATCGCGTCCATCGCGGCGCGCTCGAACGGTGCGCCCTCCGCAGTCCCCTGCACCTCGACGTAGCGGCCCGCGCCCGTCATCACCACGTTCATGTCGGTGTCGCAGGCCGAATCCTCGGCGTAGTCGAGATCGAGCACCGGCACGCCCTGCCAGATGCCGACCGATACCGCGGCGACGAAGTCCCGCACCGGGGAAACGCTGATCAGGCCGCGCTCGCGCATCCAGCCGAGCGCGTCGTGCACCGCGACGAAGGCGCCCGTGATCGCGGCCGTGCGCGTGCCGCCGTCGGCCTGCAGCACGTCGCAGTCCACCTGCAGCGTGCGCTCACCCAGGAGCGGCAGGTCGATCACCGCGCGCAGGGCACGGCCGATGAGGCGCTGGATCTCCTGCGTGCGGCCGGATTGCTTGCCGCGCGCCGCCTCGCGTTCGCTGCGCGTGTTGGTCGAACGCGGCAGCATGCCGTACTCGGCGGTGAGCCAGCCGACGCCGCGGCCGCGCAGAAATGCCGGCACCCGCTCCTCCACGCTCGCGGTGCACAGCACGCGCGTGTCGCCGAATTCGACCAGCACCGAACCTTCGGCGTGTCGCGTGTAGCCGCGCTGCAGGCGCACGACGCGCAGCTCGTTCGCCGCGCGGCCGCTCGGGCGCGCCGCCTGCGGGTTGGCTTGGGGCTGCATCTCCCCTATGATACGCGCTCCCTCGAGCATCGATCGCAGCGCACCCGTCCAGCGTGATCCACAGCATGACCGGTTATGCCACCGCGACCGCGGATCTGCCGCGCGGCACGCTGGCGCTCGAGCTGCGCTCGGTCAATTCCCGCTACCTCGACATCCAGCTGCGCATTGCCGAGGAACTGCGCGCCGCCGAGCCGGCGTTGCGCGAGTTGATCGGTGCACGCATCGCGCGCGGCAAGGTCGACTGCCGGATCTCGTTCAGCGCCGCTGCCTCTGCCGCGGCGCAGGGATCGCTGAACGCCGTTGCGCTCGAGAGCCTGCGCCGCCTCGCCGACGAGGCGCGGCGCGCCTTTCCGGATGCCGCGCCGCTGCGCCTTGCCGACGTGCTGCGCTGGCCGGGCGTGATCGCCGAGGCGCCGCAGGACGAGGCGGCGCTGCGCGCGGCGGTGCTGGAGCGCGCGCGCCACGCGCTGGACGAGCTGTGCGCGGCGCGCGAGCGCGAGGGGGCGAAACTGGCGCAGAACATCACCGCGCGCGTCGCCGAGATGGAGCAGCGCATCGCCGAGGTGGCGCCGCTCGTGCCCGAGGCGGTGACTGCGTTCCAGGCGAAGCTCGCCCAGCGCCTGCGCGAGGCGCTCGGCTCGGCCGACGACGAGCGCGTGCGCGCCGAAATCGCGGTGTTCGGCATGAAATCTGATGTGGACGAAGAACTCACCCGGCTCGCGGCCCACCTCGGGGAAGTCCGGCGCACGCTGGCGCGCGGCGGACCGGTGGGCAAACGGCTCGATTTCCTCGCGCAGGAACTCAACCGCGAAGCCAACACGCTCGCCTCCAAGGCCGCCGGGGCGCGCATCGCCGACGGCGCGCTCGAGCTGAAGCTGCTCATCGAGCAGATGCGCGAGCAGGTGCAGAACATCGAATGACGGGGCTTCTGTTCGTGGTCACGGCACCCTCCGGCGCCGGCAAGTCCTCGCTCATCGAGGCGCTGCTGCGGGACGACGCGCGCCTGCGCCTGTCGGTCTCGTACACCACGCGCGCGCCGCGCCCCGGCGAGCAGGACGGGCGCGAATACCACTTCGTCGACGAACCGGCCTTCCTCGCCATGCTCGAGCGCGGCGAATTCCTCGAATCCGCCGAAGTGCACGGCCATCGCTACGGCACCGCGCACCGCGCCGTGCGCGAACTGCTCGCGGGCGGCAGCGACATCGTGCTCGAGATCGACTGGCAGGGGGCGCAGCAGGTGCGGCGCCTGCTCCCCGGATGTGTCGGTGTTTTCATCCTGCCGCCGTCGATCGCGGAACTCGAGCGGCGCATGCGCAGCCGCGGCCAGGACTCGGCGGCGGTGATCGCGCAGCGCCTGGCCAACGCGCGCGAAGAATTGAGCCACGCCCCGGAGTTCGAATACGCTATAATTAACAACGACTTCGAGGAAGCGCGGCGCGATCTGGCCGCGGTCGTACGCGCCGAGCGCGCGCGCACTGCGCGCCAGCTCGATCGCCATCCCGAACTGTTTCGCCCG
>SCUH01000157.1 GCA_004298295.1 Betaproteobacteria bacterium
CGCCGTGCGCCAGCGCGGCGCCGCCTGCTTCAGGCTGCCGTACTCGAGCGCGTATTGCCGGGTGAACTCCGCGCCCAGGAAAAAGATCTGTGCCGAGTAATACACCCATAGCAGCAGTGCCACGAGCGATCCGGCCACGCCGAAGCTCGAGGCCACGCCGCTGGTGCCGAGGTACAGGGTGATCGCGTATTTCCCGAGGCTGAACAAGCCGGCGGTGAAAATCGCGCCGATCCAGACATCGCGCCAGGATAGCGGTGCATCCGGCAGCACCTTGTAGATCACCGCGAACAGGCAGGCGATGAGCCCGAATGCAATCACGGAGAACAGAATCGAGCGGACATCGTGGGAACTGCTCAAGGTCCCGCCGGCATACCGTTCAAGCATGCCCAGCGCCGCGTTGAGCGCGAGCGCAACCAGCAGCAGAAAAGCCAGCACCAGGACCAGCCCGAAGGAGTGCAGGCGGGTCCGCAAGTACACGAGGATGGCGAAGCCCTTGGGTCGCTCGATGCCCCAGAGTTCATCCAGGCTGCCCTTCAGTTCGACGAAGACGCTGGTGGCGCCTATCAGCAACAGGGCGCTCGCTATCATGGTCGCGGCGAGTCCGGAGGCGCGATCGCGCGCGCCGGCCAGCAAGGCCTCGATCGCCTGGGCACCGACGCTGCCGACCAGGGCCTCGACTTGCCCGACGATCTCGCCCTGTGCGGCTTCGGCGCCAAAATAATATCCGGCACCCGCGATGGCGAGGATCAGGATCGGCGTCATGGAGAACAACGTATAGAAGGCCAGAGCCGCGCCTTTGCTGGCGGGTCGATGATCGATCCACGCGTTCACGGACCTGACCAGGAGCGCACGTGCGCGGCCCGGCCAGCGAGCGTTTCGCGATCGTTGCTGCGCGTCACGGTTCATGACTCACGCCACGGGCCTAGCTCCCGAGCAGTTCGCCTGCGGGCTTGAGCGATTCGACCCGGTCGAAGACCACCTTGGCGATGGCCACCAGCGGCGCGCCGAGCAGCAGTCCCCACACGCCCCACAGCCAGCCGAAGAATAGCAGCGCAATGAACAGCACCGCGGCATTGACGCGCGCGAAGCGGCTTTGCAGCCAGGTCATGAAGCCGAATCCGATCACGCCTGCCAGCAGCAGCGAAACGCCGGCCACGACGAGCGCGTAGAGCAGCGACCCGGATTGCAGGAAGGCGGCCACGCCGCTGCCGAGCGCGATCAGGGCCGGACCGAGATAGGGAACGAAGTGAAACACGCCGGCGGCGACGCCCCAGACGCCCGCCTGGTCCAGACCCAGCGCCAGAAATGCGCCCCAGGTGCCGACGGCGAGCAGGGCGTTCGAGACGAGCGTGGCGAGCAGGTAGCGCTGGATCTGCACGTCGATCTCCTCGAGGATGTTCACGGCGTCCTTCTTGCGGGCGAGCGACGGCCCGACGAGCTGCACCAGCTTGCGGCGAAAGTGCGCTCCGGAGGCGAGCAGGAAATAGGTCAGCAGCAGCACGATCGGGGTCTGCGCGGCCACCGTGGCGAGCAACGCGGACTGCGCGAGCGTGTAGTCGCGCAGCCATGTGGGATCGGGTGCCGGGGTCGCGGCGGCGCGCGCCGGCGGCCGTGTTCCCGGTTTGTCGGCTGCGCGGGGCTGCGCGCCTGCGTCGGTTGCAGCGCCCTGGAGCTCGGTCGCGGCCTGCTGCACGTTCTGCAGCGCGGTCGGCGCGCCCAGGCGTGCAAGGCTCAGGTTCTGGCGCAGCTTGCGGGCGGCCTCGGGCAGCTTCTCGATCAGCGCGTTGGCGTCATCGCTGATCGAGAAGCCGATCCACGAGAAGCCCCCGACCACCAGCGCCAGCACCAGGGCCGCGCCGACGCTGCGCGGCACGCGGCACGCCTTGAGCCAGTCCACCAGCGGGTGCAGCGCGTAACTGCCGAGGATGCCGATCAGCAGCGGGACGAAGAAACCGCGCGCCAGGTACAGCGCAGCGACCAGCGCGACAATTGCCAGTACGCCGGCCGCGAGCTGGATGCGCGAACTGCGCAGCACCGCTGCTGCGACCGCCGTGGTCTCCGTGGCGTCCGCGGCCGGGGTGCCCGAGTCGTTCACAGCCCGGCCGGCTCAGCCGCGCCGGGCGTCAGTCGCCTTGCGCTTTGCGCTCAGAAAGCCGATCAATGCTCCGGCTGCAATCGCGATGCCGATGACCGACCACGCATTGCCGCGCACGAAATGGTCGGCGACGGCAGCGGTTTCCCGGGTCCTGTCGAACACCGGTTGCGACGCCTCTGCCAGTGCGGCCTTGGCGCTCCTCAACCGCTCCTCGAATTTCGTGCGCGCCGCCGTGAAACCCTCGCCCGACACGCTCGCAGCGGCCTTCAGCAGGTCTTCGCCGTCGGTGATCATGGTCCTGAAATCGCCGGCCATCCTGCCCCTGGCCCGATCGAATTCGTTCACCGCCCGATCCATCATGGCTGTCTCCTGGTCATATTCTCGCGCCCGCAATCCGATTCAGCGTGCGCACGTTGCCTTCGGGCCGCAACCGGTCCTGCTCGAGTTTCCTGCGCGCTGCGACCCAGGTCTTCACGATGTCCGTCGCTTCCGACCGGACGTAGCCGTGCGGGTACCTGTGCGTATCCGTGAAATTGGGCTTTTTCATGCGGGCGATCTCGTGGCTGCGGTGCGGCTGCAATTACTTGATCCGCATGTCGTTGGCGACGGAGGTCACGCCGTTGACGGCACGCGCCACTTCCACTGCCTTGGACATGTCGGCGCGGGACTTCACGAAGCCGCTCAGTTGCACCCGGCCCTTGAAGGTCTCGACGTTGATTTCGGCGACTTTCAGCGATGGCTCGTTCAGGATCGCCGCTTTCACCTTGGTGGTGATGACGGAATCGTCGACGTACTCCGCGGTGCTTTCTTTCTGCGGCCCGCCCGCGCACCCCAGCAGGGACGCCAGCAGCACGGCGAGGAAAAATGCGGAATAGCGCTTGAGTTGTGTCATGACTGGGTTCTCCTTTAAAACGCGTGCTCGGAAGTTTTCGCTCCGGTGCCGTCGTGCGCCATTGAGCGACGGGCAGATTCTGAGCGCCAGAGAATCGGCGGTCTGTGCGTTGGCGTACATACGACGCCTGCCGTTGCAACTAGCATCGTCCCTGCCGCGTGGCTGCAGGCCGTCGCGGCGATTGGTTCATCGTCGAGGCCGGAAGGGATCCGTGCGCCATGCTCGCACCGCAGATTGCAAGGCAGAACAATCTCCTCGCCGCGCTGCCCGCGGCGGACTACGAGCGCCTGTTGCCGCACCTGGAACGGGTCCCGCTGCAATTGGGCTCGGCGCTTTATGAGTCCGGCAGTGCGCAGGGCTACGTCTATTTCCCCGCCAACAGCATCGTGTCCCTGCTCTACGTCATGGAGGATGGCTCCTCCGCGGAGATCGCCGTTGTCGGCCGCGAGGGCGTCGTCGGCATTGCGCTGTTCATGGGTGGCGAGACCACGCCGAGCCGCGCGGTGGTGCAGAGCGCGGGCTACGCCTACCGGCTCAGGGCAAGAATGCTCAAGCTTGAATTCAAGCTGGGCGGGGAGTTGCAGCATCTGCTGCTGCGCTACACGCAGGCGCTGATCACGCAGATGGCGCAGACGGCGGTGTGCAACCGCCACCACGCGGTCGAGCGGCAGCTGTGCCGCTGGCTGCTCCTGAGCCTGGACCGGCTGTCCTCGAACGAGCTGACCATGACCCAGGAGCTGATCGCCAACATGCTGGGGGTGCGCCGCGAGGGCGTGACCGAGGCCGCCGGCAAGCTGCAGACCGAAGGCCTGCTCCATTACAGCCGCGGCAGGATCACGGTGCTCGACCGCCCGAAGCTGGAAGCGCGGGTCTGCGAATG
>SCUH01000158.1 GCA_004298295.1 Betaproteobacteria bacterium
CGAACCGTGTCCGCAACCCTGGCAACTGTCTCCTATATCGGAGCGACGATACTTTTCATCCTCAGCCTCGGCGGCCTCTCCAACCCGGAGACTTCGCGCCGCGGCAACCTGTACGGCATGGTCGGCATGGCCATCGCCGTGCTGGCGACGGTCTTCGGGCCGCACGTCACCTCAACCGGCTACGCGTGGATCGTCGTCGCCATGGTGGTGGGCGCGAGCATCGGGCTGTATGCCGCCCGCGTCGTGAAAATGACGCAGATGCCCGAGCTGGTCGCGCTGATGCACAGCCTGGTGGGTCTCGCGGCCATGCTGGTCGGCTACGCCAACTACATCGATCCGGCGGCCGCGGGGGTGTTCCAGGGGGCCGAGAAGACGATCCACGAAATGGAGATCTATATCGGCATCCTGATCGGTGCCGTCACCTTCTCGGGCTCGGTGATCGCATTCGGCAAGCTCTCCGCCAAGATCAGCGGCAAACCGATGCTGCTGCCGGGGCGCCACTGGCTCAATCTGATCGGCCTGCTGGTGGTGATCTGGTTCGCCTGGCGTTTCATCAACACCCACACGGTGGCCGATGGCATGCTGCCGCTCGTCGTGATGACCGTGATCGCCCTGCTCTTCGGCGTCCACATGGTGATGGCGATCGGCGGCGCCGACATGCCGGTGGTGGTGTCGATGCTGAACAGCTACTCCGGGTGGGCCGCCGCGGCCACGGGCTTCATGCTCAATAACGACCTGTTGATCGTCACCGGCGCGCTGGTGGGCTCGAGCGGCGCGATCCTCTCCTACATCATGTGCCGGGCAATGAATCGCCACTTCATCAGCGTGATCGCGGGCGGTTTCGGCACCGAGGGCGGCACGCCCGCGGCGGCGGGCGGCGGGGCGCAACCGGCGGGCGAGGTGGCGCCGATCCTTGCCCCCGAGACGGCGGAACTGCTGCGCGAAGCGAAGAACGTGATCATCGTGCCGGGCTACGGCATGGCGGTCGCACAGGCACAGCACACGGTCTATGAAATCACCAGGCATTTGCGCGAAAAGGGCGTCAACGTGCGCTTCGGCATCCACCCGGTGGCCGGCCGCATGCCGGGCCACATGAACGTGCTGCTCGCCGAGGCCAAGGTACCCTACGACATCGTGTTCGAAATGGACGAGCTGAACGAGGATTTCCCGGGCACCGACGTCGCCATGGTGATCGGCGCCAACGACATCGTGAATCCGGCGGCGCAGGACGATCCGACGAGCCCGATCGCCGGCATGCCGGTGCTGGAGGTGTGGAAGGCCAAGACTTCGATCGTGATGAAGCGCAGCATGGCCTCCGGCTACGCCGGGGTGGATAATCCGCTCTTCTACAAGGACAACAACCGCATGCTGTTCGGCGACGCGAAGAAGACGCTCGACGAGGTGCTGGTGGCGCTGAAAGCCTGATGTCCGTGGCGGCGCGCGAACGCATCCTGGCCAGGATCCGCAAGCAGCTGGACAAGGGTGGCGCCGTGCCGTCCGCCGCCGAGAACGAAAACGTCAGCGCCTACCTGCGCGCGCACCCGCGAGGGCCGATTCGGGAATTGCCGGGCGACGTGGTGGCGCGCTTTCGCGAGCGCGCAGAGGCGAGCACCGCAACCACCGACCGCGTCGCGTCAATGCAGGAAGTTTCTGCGGCCGTAGCGCGCTACCTCGATGCGCAGGGCCTGCCGAAATCGGGCTGCGTCTGGCCGCGTCTCGCCGGGCTCGGCTGGGCCGGTGCCGGGGTGCAGCTCGAGCCGCGCGCCGCACGGGATTCTGATCCGGTCGGTGTGACGGGCGTCTTTTGTGCGCTCGCGGAGACCGGCACGCTGATGTTGTGCTCGGGAGCCGATACGCCGGCGAGCGTGAGCCTGCTGCCCGAGACGCATATCGCCGTGGTTCCCGTGACGCGCATCGTCGCCACGATGGAGGATGGTTGGGATCTGGCGCGTGCTGAGCTCGGTCAGCTGCCGCGCGCGGTGAATTTCATTTCGGGGCCGTCACGCACCGCGGACATCGAGCAAACGATCGTTCTCGGTGCGCACGGGCCGTACCGCGTTCACATCGTGATCGCGGGCTAGAAGAAGCGGAAGCCTGGGCGACAAAAAAAGCGGCGTGGCCAGCTGACCACGCCGCGATGTTGTTTCAAAGCTCGACTAGCAGGACTTCGCGATTCCAGTTCCACCAGCAGTCGGACGGTCGGTCTTGGCCGAACCAAATACGCACGATGCCGAAGTCCCGGCCAGTTTCGGTCCTGCCATCCCAGGGGAGTTCGAGTAGCCCCAGGAATTGACCGATATGATCTTGCCGCCGGTGTCGCCCGACCACGTGTTGGATCCATTCTGAACCCAAGGACCACCCGACGATCCGCCGCTTAGGCCGCAGCTCGGCAGCCACCAGTTGACCGCGCCTTCCGTGGTCATGTCCATCGCGCAATACATGAATTTTGGATCATTGCGGTACGAGTATCCCAGCGCATACGTGTAATCGATGCTGCTGTTCGTTACATCAACATTCGGTGGATTGAAATCGAGGTCCAAGCTGCCCGCCGCAACGTCGAGCGCGTCCGACGAGACCGGAGTGCCGTCATGCGCGCCGGCGTCGTTGACTACGTAAAAGGCGTAGTCCCACGCGATGTTGGCGGGAAAAACCCTGGTCGTCCAGTTCACGTCAACCACGCCGAAAGACGGAACCCAGCACCCGAGCGGATCGTTATCGCAATTAAAGTCGGTCTTGGAGCCGCGCGTCGTATGAGCCTGGTCCGGAATGAACATGGCGTTCGTTGCGAACGCTTTCTCCGCATCGTCGTAGACGCAATGTGCTGCCGTTGCGATGATGGAACGACCACTTGTTACATCAGTGACTACGGTGCCGGAGCAAACGTAATAGCCACCCGCCATCGCAAACAGTAGGCGGCCTGCAGCGGTCTGAATCGCCCCACCTGACGACCACGTGGCATTCTTAATGTCCCCCGTGGTACTGCCGCCGCCACCCCCGCCACCCGGACTGCCACCAGGCTTGGCAAATGGCGTCGGTGGCAAGGTTCTGGCAGTTACCTCTGCAGCGACCTTGTGCCCATATGGCTGTAAGAATCCGTCGGGATGCCGCAAATAGCCCAACCCACGCCGATCAATCACGAAGTCGCGCGGAATCGCCGCTGCCCTGCGCTCTGGCGTCCAAAACTGGATGACGCGCGCTTTCTCGACGTCGATGGCCGTTCGATTTTGCGCCGCAGCATTGACCGACATCAGCGCTGCCGAAACCGACAGCGCTACCCACAGGCAGCCCTGGATTCGAATCGAGTTCATGCTTCCACCCTCCATCCTAGCTCCCCCTGTGCAACACATTAGGCCAAAAGGAGTTGCATTCGCAATAAGTATTCATCGCTCCCACGGGAATACTTCACGATCTACGCCGTCGCGAAGACCCAATCTCCCGGGACCGTGGGTGCAAAGCCGGTCACAGATCCGCGAGCGGCGTGTACGCGGCGCGCTCGTCCTTGACGCGCAGCGACCGGATGAGCACGCCGAGATCGGCCTTGAGCCGGCGCAGCGTGCCCGCCGGCAGACGTTCGAGCGCATCCGGCAGCACGCCCTGGAGCGGGCGCGGCGCGCGCTTGAGCAAGCTCTTTCCCCGCGCGCTCAGTTCCAAATGCACCACGCGCTGGTCGCCGCCATCCCGCCGCCGCTTCGCCAGGCCCTGGCGAATCAGCCGGTCGACCAGGTTGCTCGCGGTGGACTGGTGGATCGACAGCGCTTCGGCGAGATCGCCGACGCGCAGTCCCGGCTGCTTCGCCATGACGGCGAGCGCCCAGATCTGGGCACCGCCCACGCCGCAGGCGCTTTCGAGCCAGGCGAACTGCTTGCGCACCGAGCCGAATATGACGCGAAATGCACCGAGCACTTCATGCACCGCGGTGTGCCTTCTTCTTTTGGGCAAGATCAGGGTTCCTTGCGTGCATCATCAAAAAAAAGCGCCCCGAAGGGCGCTTAACGAGTCCAGCTGCAGTCTCCTGCCGCCATCCTCCTCAACTCGGTGTCGCGAAGCAATTCGATTTGTGCAAATGTATCCAGCCGGCGCCGCACCGTCAATCCAGCCTGCGTGCGGCGCGGCGGTATTCAACAGCCCGGAGGTCGCGATTCAGGCAGGCCGCTTGCGCAGCCGCTGCCAGAGATAGATCGGCACCGCAATCCCGAGGCCGATGAGGTCGGTGACTGTGCCGGGATGGATCAGGCAGAGCGCCGCGCCGAACAGCAACACGCGCAGTGGCAGCGCTAGCCTGCCGCCGAACCAGCCCTCGGTCGAGCCGGCAAGCAGCCAGACGCCGATACATCCCGAAATCGCGGCCTGCGCGATGTCGGCGACCGATCCTTTCCAGAGCAGGATCGGACTGTAGTAGAACATGAACGGCACGATGAACGTGGCGAGCCCCATCTTGAGCGCGATCCACGAAGTTTTCCACGGGTCGGCCTGCGCCATGCCAGCGGCGGCGAACGACGCCAGCGCAACCGGCGGCGTGATCGCCGAGATCACCGCGAAATAGAAGATGAACATGTGCGCCACCAGAATCGGCACGCCGATTTTGGAGAGACCGGGCGCGAGCACTGCGGCAGCGATCGCATAGGCCGCGGTCGTCGGCATGCCCATGCCGAGCACCAGCGCCACCATCGCAACGAAGAGCATGGCGAGCAGCTGATTGGCGCCGGCGATGCCGAGAACCAGCTCGGAAAAGCGACCGCCGATGCCGGTGAGCGCCACGACCCCGACGATAATGCCGGCGCATGCGCACACCGCAACCAACTGGATAGTGTCGCGTGCCGCGAGGTTGAGTCCTTCTACGACGCGCCGCCAGCCGAACAGCGCCGCGGGCACCAGGATGAGCACGGTGGCCATCGTGTAGCCGGCCCATTCGCCGATCGAACGGGTGACTTCAGTGTGCGCCTCGGTCACGGCGAAGTAGAGCACCGCACCGGCCAACGCGAGTACGGCGAAACGCAGCAGCAGCGCGCCGGCAATGCTGGCAACGCCAGTCGGCACGGTCTTCGCGGCGCCAGTCTCGACGATGTCGCGAAACACGTTCGAGAGCCAGCCCGCGACCAGCGCAGTGACGATGCCCAGACCGCCGGCGCGGAACGGCGAATAACCGTCGAGCAACGCCCACACCAGCACCACGATCGGCGAGAACAGGTACAGCATCACCAGCATGCGGTTGAGCGACGGCAGCTCTTCGCGCGACAGACCGCGCAGGCCGAGACGGATGGCGTGGTAGTCGACATGCACCCAGCAGGCGACGTAGAACAGCAGCGCGGGCAGCACCGCGGCGAGCGCGATCTCGCCGTACGGAATTCCGGTGATCTCGGCCATCAGGAAGGCGCCCGCGCCGAGCACCGGCGGCGTGATCTGTCCGCCCGTCGACGACGTGGCTTCGATCGCCGCTGCGGTCGCCCGGTCGTAGCCGACCTTGCGCATCATCGGAATCGTCACCATCCCGGAGGCGACCACGTTCGCCACCGACGACCCGGAAATCGTGCCGAACAGCGCACCGGAGGCGACCGCGGCTTTCGCCGGGCCGCCGCGCGCCCAGCCGAACATCGCATTGCACAGGTCGTTGATGTAGTCGCCGACCTTCGACACCTGCAGGAAGGCGGCAAAGCACACGAACAGGATGATGTAGGAGGACGACACCTGCGTCGTCACGCCGAACATTCCGTATTCGCTGTACATGTAGGTGAAGACGTGCCCGAAGGCGTAGCCCCGGTGCTCCAGCACGCCGGGCATCCACGGCCCTACGAACGTGTAGAGCAGGAACACGATCGCGATGATCACCATCGCGAGCCCCGAGGTGCGGCGCCCGAATTCGAGCACCAGCAGCGTGCCGACGACCCCGACCACCAAGTCCAGGGTGGTCCATTGCGCGCCGGCGCGGAACAACAGGCCGTCGATTTCCACCGTGATGTAGGCGGCGCAGGCGATCGAGGACGCGGCCAGTATCCAGTCGTACCACGGCACGCCGGGGCCGCGGCTGCCCTGAATCGCCGAATAGAGCAGGAATCCGATCGCGCCACCCCAGCCGACGTGGATGGCGCGGAACATCAGCGGCTCGAGCGAGTAGACGTTGAGGACGAAGAGGTGAAACACCGTGAAGCCAATACACAGGCCCGCCACGACCATCGCTTCCCAGCGACGAAGCGCACGCTTGTTGCTGGCGAATTCCTCCTCCGCCTGCGGCGGCTGGACGATTTCCTCGGTGGCGGGCTGCTGGCTCATGTGAAACCGCGCCGCGGTGCGCGCAGCGCGGCCATTCGCACTGCCGCCATCCCTACTTGCCGACCAGGTTGGCCGGAACGTTGATGCCTTTTTCCTTGTAGTAGCGCACCGCGCCGGGATGGAACGGCAGGAACGTGTTGCGGTTCCAGTTCTGCACCACCGTTTCCTTCGATGCCGCGTGCCCCTTGACCATCTGCGCGTTGTTCTCCAGCACCGCCTTGGTGATGGCATAGACCAAGTCATCCGGCAGGTCCTTGTGCGCGATGCCGAAATTGAACACGCCCACGGTCTTGTGGTCCTCGCTCTGCTGCTTGTAGGTGGCCTTCGGGATCACCGAGTCCGACAGCTCGGGCAGCGCCGTCTTGAGCTTCTTGAGCTCGTCGTCGGTGAAGGTGAAGAAGCGCACCTTGTTGGTGGTCTCGAGTTCGGAAAACGCCGCGATCGGCACGCCGGCGCAGAACGGGAAGGCGTCGATCAGGCCGTCCTGCAGGTTGGCCGCCATGTCGGAGGCCTGGCCGTTGCGGATCGTGGTGTCGACGCCGAGTATCTTGAAGAACATCGGGAAGTACGTGCCGCAGGTGCCGGCGCGCGGGCCGATGCCCGACTTGCGGCCCGCCAGATCCTTCACCGACTTGATGCCCGATTTATCGAGCGCGATGAAATGGAACGGCGTGTCGTACATCGGGAAGGTGGCGCGGATGTTCTGGTACTTCTTGCCCTTGGTCCACTCGCCGGTGCCGTTCCACGCCTGCAGCGCGACCCCCATGGTCGTCATGCCGAGGTCGACCTGTTTGCTGTCGGTGAGGATGATGTTCTGGTTCGGCCCCTGGGTCTGCTGCGTGCTGATGGTGGTACCGAGCTTTTCGTTCACCAGGCTCGCCCAGACCTGCCCGTACACGAAGTACGTGCCGCCGACCGAGGCGGTGCCCAGGGTCAGGGTCTTCGGCCAAGCGGGATTGGGCTTGGGCTGTGCCCAAGCGGCGGCGGCCAGCGATACCAAGGCAAGCGCCGCGATGCAGCGAGCACTGAGTTTTGTCATGACGATTTTCCTTCTCCTTTGCGAATAGGGCGCAGCATAGCAGAGAGCAATCCGCCTGCAAGCCCCGTGCGCGCTAAAATCGAACGGCCGTCAACGAGCCGGTCCGCGCGGCGTCTCGCCGCGGTCGCCGGCGGCACGAGTCTGCATCGGCCGCCGCGGGTCGGATTATCCCGGAAGGAGCATCGCATGAAGTTGTGCAGGAGCGCGCAGTGAGCGATTGGCTCGACGGACTGCGGCTGTCGCTGATCGCGGGGTCCGGACCCGCGCTGCGCTCGGCGCTCAACGTGCTGATCATCCTCGCGGCCAGCTGGGCGGCGCTCTCGGTGGTGCAGCGCGCCATCCTGCGCTTTCGCGCCTTCATGGAGCCGCGCCTGCACGACAGCGAGTCGGCCAAGCGGGTCGGCACGCTGTGCCGCGTGTTCCGCCATTTCGGCTCCGTCGTGATCACCATCGTCGCCGCGATGCTGGTGATGAACGAGCTGGGCATCTCGATCGCGCCGGTACTCGCCACGGCCGGCGTGGCGGGCATCGCCATCGGCTTCGGCGCGCAAAGCCTGGTGAAGGACTACTTCTCCGGTTTCTTTCTGCTGCTCGAGGACCAGATCCGGCAGGGCGACGTGGTCTCGGTCGCGGGCGTCGGCGGCCTAGTGGAGGAGGTGACCCTGCGCTACGTCAGGCTGCGCGATTTCGATGGCCACGTCCACTTCGTGCCGAACGGGGAGATCAAGACCGTCACCAACCGCACGCGCGACTATGCGCAGGCCGTGATCGAAGTCGGTGTCGCTTTCCGCGAGGACCCGGACGAGGCGCTCGCGGTGATGTGCGAGGTGGGCCGCGAGCTGCGCGCCGATCCCGCGTGGCGCGCCCGGATCCTGGACGACGTCGAGAGGATCGGCGTCGAGCGCTGGGCCGAGTCGGCGGTGATCCTGCGCTGCCGGCTGAAAGTGGTCGGCATCGAGCAGTGGAACGTGCGGCGCGAGTTCCTCCGGCGGCTGAAGAAGGCCTACGAGGCGCGCGGCATCGAGATTCCGTTCCCCCATCTCACGCTGTATGCCGGCCAGCCAAAGGACGGCAACGCGGCGGCGTTCCGGATCGACTCGCGCTAGCCGCCGGCCTTGTCCGATCTGTTCTTCCTGCCGGATCTCACGTCGGCTGCGGCGCAGCTGCCCTGGTACGCGCTGCTCGTGCTTGCGGCTGCGCTCGCGGGCGAGGCGGCGCAGCGCTGGCTGCGGCTGCCGCGCCTGCTCGGCTGGATCGCCGTCGGCGGCGCGCTCGGCCCGCACGCGCTCGGCCTGCTCGACCCGGAGGCGCTCGACGCGCTGCAACCCGTGCTCGACCTTGCACTGGGCGTGGTGCTGTTCGAACTGGGGCAGCGCGTCGACCTGTCGTGGCTGCGGCGCAATCCGTGGCTGCTCGGCACCAGCGTCCTCGAAAGCACGCTTGCGTTCGCCGCCATGTTCGCGGTTCTGCTTGCCCTCGAAGCGTCGCCGTTGCTGGCTGCCGTGGCGGCGGCAATCGGCATTTCGACAGCGCCCGCGGTCGTGCTCAGCGTCACGCGCGACCTGCGCGCGCAGGGGCAGGTCACCGAACGCGCCCTGCTGCTGACCGCGCTCAACTGCGCGTATGCCTACGTCGCGGTCAGCGTGCTGCTCGCCTGGCTGGCGCGCGAGTACGCTGCCGACTGGCGCGTCATCGTGCTGCATCCCCTGTACCTGATCTTCGGTTCGCTCGCGCTCGCCGCCGCGTTCGCCGGCGCGGCGCTCGGGCTGCTGCGCCTGCTGGGCCGGCGCCGCGACGCCCAGTTCCTGTGCGTGTTCGCGCTGGTGGTGCTCGCCGTGTGGGCGGCGGCCACGCTCAATCTGCCGGTCGCGCTGGCGCTGCTCGGCTTCGGCGCCGCGATCCGCATGCTCGACCGGCGACGCCTGTTCGTGTCGCTCGATTTCGGGCGCATCGGCGCGATCCTGCTGATCCTGCTGTTCGCGATCCTGGCAGCGAGGCTCGAGTGGGAGCTGGTTCCCGCCGGGATCGTGGCCGGAGGCGTGCTGGTCGCGGCACGCTTCGCCGGCAAGGCGCTGGGGGTCCTGGCGTTGGCGCCGCTCGCCGGGCTGCCGCTGCGCAAGGCCTCGCTGCTGGCGTTCGCGCTCACGCCGATGTCCGGGGTCGCCCTGGTCTTGGTGCACGATACGGCCCGGCTGTATCCTCAGTTCGGCCCGGCGCTCGCAGCGATCCTGGTGGCGGCGATCGCGATGCTGGAGCTGCTCGGGCCGCTGTTCGCGCACTTTGCGCTGGTGCGCGCGGGCGAAGCGGCGGACGAAGGTCGCTGAGCGTGGAGCGGCTCGATTTCAGGCAGTCGGCACCGCTCACGATGGGCGTCGAGCTGGAACTGCAGCTGGTCAGCTCGCGCGACTGCGACCTGACGCGCGCGGCCTCCGACCTGCTGTCGCAGGTGGCGAAGCGCGCGCATGCGGGCGAGATCAAGCCCGAGATCACCGAAAGCATGATCGAGGTGAGCACCGGCATCCACGCGCGCCACGACACCCTGGTGCAGGAGCTGCGCGCCATTCGTGGCGTATTGCTGGAGGTGGCGGAGAAATTGAACGTGGGTGTGTGCGGGGGCGGCGCGCATCCGTTCCAGCACTGGAGCGACCGCCGCATCATGGATGCGCCGCGCATGAAGCACGTCTCGCAGCTCTACGGCTACCTCGCCAAGCAGTTCACCGTGTTCGGCCAGCACGTGCACATCGGCTGTCCCGACGGCGACGCTGCGCTCTACCTGCTGCACGCGGTGTCGCGCTACATCCCGCACCTGATCGCGCTGTCGGCGGCCTCGCCGTACTACCAGGGCGTGGATACCGCGTTCGAATCCTCCCGGCTCAACGCCGTGTTCGCGTTTCCGCTTTCCGGCCGCGCGCCGTTCGTGCAGACCTGGGACGACTTCAACGGCTACTTCGGCAAGCTGAGCGGCGCTGGAATCGTCGACAGCATGAAGGATTTCTACTGGGACATCCGGCCCAAGCCCGAGTTCGGCACGATCGAGATCCGGGTCTGCGATACGCCGCTCACGGTGGAGCGCGCCGCCGCCCTCGCGGCCTATGCGCAGGCGCTGGCGCGCTGGCTGCTGATCGAGCGACCGCAGCGCATCTCCGAGGATCTGTACCTCGCCTACACCTACAACCGCTTCCAGGCCTGCCGCTTCGGCCTCGGTGGCGAGTTCGTCGATCCGGTGAGCGGCACGCGGCGCGGCATCAGCGAGGAAGTGCTGGAGACGCTCGCGGCGCTCGCGGTGCATGCGCGCGCGCTGGGTTCCGAGGCGGCGCTCGGCGAGATCGAAGCGATCGTGCGGCAGGGCAACGACGCGCGCTGGATGCGCGAACGCTTTGCCGACAGCGGCTCGTTGCCGGACCTGGTCTGGCGCCAGGTCGAGCGCCTGCGCGCAGGCTGCTGAGCGGCCGGCGGCCACCGCGGCTGCAGCGGCGGCGGCTCGTGCTGCACGACGTCGACGCACCGCGGGCGCGCTCATCGCGGTGCCGCCGCGGCGGCACCCAGCAGTCCCAGGCGTTCGTTGGTGACGACGTGCACCGGACAGCTGCGCGCCGCCCCGGCAAACGCCGCCTTGGCGCCGAACGCCGCGATGAAGCCGCCGGCGCGCAGACGCGGCAGGATCCTCGGGGCGATGCCGCCCGTCACGTAGACCCCGCCGCGCGCCAGCACGGCGAGCGCATAGTCGCCAGCGGCCGCGCCATAACACGCGATGAACAGGTCGAGCGCCGCAAGGGCGAGCGGATCACCGGATTCAAGCGCGGCCTGCGAGATCGCGGCCGCGGAATCGCTCGCGGCCGGCGCCGCGGGCAGCGCCGCGCCTTCGGCAACGCGGCTGCTATCGTGCAGGAAGGCGTAGATGCGCGCCAGGCCCGCGCCCGAGATCACGTGTTCGAGCTCGACCCGGCCGAGGCTTCCCCGCAGGTGCCGCCAAAGCGCCTCCTGCACCTCGTCTGCGGGCGCGAACGCGGCGTGGCCGCCTTCGCCGCAGACGACGCGTTGGCCGCGGCCGCGGCCAAGGACCCAGGCGACGCCGAGGCCGGTGCCGGCGCCGATCACGAGACGGGGCGCGGCCGCGAGCGGCGCGCCCGGCTGCAGCGTCACGAGCTCGCCGGGTCGCAGCCGCGCGAGCCCGTGGGCGCTCGCTTCGAAGTCATTGAGCAGCCGCACGCTGGCGATGCCGAGGTCGCGCGTATCGATTTGCCAGCCCAGATGCGTGACGCGCACGCGTCCGTCCGATACCGGACCGGCGACGCCGAGACACGCGCGCGCGATGCGCGGCGGCGCGCCGAGCGCCTCGCGCGCCTCGGCGCGGAAGCGCTCGAGCAGGGCCCCGAACGAGGCAAACTCGCGGCAGCGGTAGCGGCGCTCGAAGCGCACGCGGCTGCCTTCCGCCAGTGCCAGCAGTGCCTTGGTTCCGCCGATATCAGCGGCGAGCAGCACGGCGCGGTGGCCTCAGAACGCCTGATCCCAGGGCAGGCTGAGCCGTGTCGCGGAGTTGATCATGCCGACCATGCTGTAGGTCTGGGGGAAGTTGCCCCACAGCTCGCCGCTCGCAGGATCGATGTGCTCCGAGAACAGCCCCAGGCGGTTGCGCCGCGCCAGCGTGGCCTCGAACAGCGCGCGCGCCTCGTCGCGCCGCCCCAGCGCCGCGAGCGCGTCGATGTACCAGAAGGTGCAGACGATGAAGGCGTTCTCCGGCGTGCCGAAATCGTCCGGTGCGGTGTAGCGGAAGACGAAATTGCCGCGCTTCAGATCGCGTTCGATTGCGGCGACGGTGCCTGCGAAGCGCGGATCGTCGGCGCGCAGGAAACCGAGTTCCGCCAGGAGCAGCAGGCTGGCGTCGAGCGCCTCGCCGTCGAAAGTCGCGACGAAGCTGCCCAGGCGCGCGTGCCAGGCGCGGGCGCAGATCACGGCGTGAATGCCGTCGGCGTGCGTGCGCCACTGCCGCGCGCGCTCGACCAGGCCGAGCCGGGCCGCGATCTTGGCCAGGCGGTCGCAGGCGGCCCAGCACATCACGCTCGAGAAGGTGTGCACGTGCGGCGTGCCGCGCAGCTCCCACAGTCCGGCATCCGGCTGCGCGTGCACCGCCACGGCGCGCTCGCCCAGCGTCTCGAGCTGGCGGAACAGGCCTTCGTTGCCGATCGCGTGCAGACGGCGGTCGAAGAAGGCATGCGTCGCGGCCAGCACCGTCGAGCCGTAGACGTCGTTCTGCACCTGGCGGTAGGCCTGGTTGCCGACGCGTACCGGACCCATGCCGCGATAGCCCGGCAGCGAATCCAGCTCGCGTTCCTCGATCTCCGGCAGGCCGCTCACGCCGTAGACCGGCTGCAGCGCGCCTTCGTCGCGCGCCGCGACGTTGATGATGTAGCCGAGATAGCGTTCCATCGTGCGCGTCGCGTTGAGGCGATTGAGCGCGTTCACCACGAAGTAGGCGTCCCGCAGCCAGCAGAAACGGTAATCCCAGTTGCGCCCGCTTGCCGCCGATTCCGGGATCGAGGTGGTCAGCGCCGCCACCACGGCGCCGGTGTCGTCGTGCGCCGCGAGCTTGAGGGTGATCGCGGCGCGGATGATCTCGTCCTGCCATTCGAACGGGATCGAGAGGTCGCGCACCCAGTCCTGCCAGTAATCCACCGTATGCTCGAGAAAGCGCCGCGCGACTTCGGCCACCGCGCCCTGCAGCGTCTCGTCCGGGCCGAGCAGCAGGGCGACCGGCGCGCGCAGCACGAAAGGCGTTTCCTCGAGCAGCGCCGTGATCGAGCAGTCGGCGGTGACGCGCAGCGCCTGGTCGGTGCCGGCGTAGCGCACGTGGTTCGAGCCCCAGGTGCGTTGCGGCCGGACGCGGCCGTAATCGGCGGCGGGCCGCAGGCGCACGCACACCCTCGGGCTGCCGGAAAGCGGGCGGATGATGCGCACCAGCTGGCTGGGACAGAACAGGCGCCCGAACTGGCGAAAGCGCGGCGCCAGGTCGGTGATCTCGATCGCGCCGCCGTTCGCGTCGTGGAGCCGCGTCACCAGCACCGGCGTATTCGGCACGTATTCCTGTTCGCTGCGCGCGAGCCCCGCCAGCTCCACGGCGAAAAAGCCGAAGTCCTGCTCGCTCGCGCGCGCGCGCAGCAGCGAGCAGAACACGGCGTCGCTGTCGAAGCGCGGCAGGCAGGCCCAGACGATCTCGCCCTGCGCATCGACAAGGGCGCCGATGCTCGAATTGCCGATGGCGCCGAGCTCGAGCGAGTTCATCGGCTGCGGTGCGCGGCCGTCAGGCGGCCGCAGTGCGCCAGATATTCGCCGAGCCAGCGCCGCACCGCGGCGGCATCAGCCAGGCGCCAGCGGGCGTGCGTCGCGCCGGGTCCCACCTTGATGGCGTGGCCGCCGGCGCGGTTGACGACGTCAAAACCGTACTCGTCGGTCAGGTCGTCGCCGAGGAACACGGGAATGCGTCCCTTGAACGGGGTCTCGGCCATGAATTCCGCGATCGCAGTGCCCTTGTCCTTGCCGCTCGGTTTGATCTCGAGCACGAACTTGCCGGCCTGCAGCTCGAACTCGTCGCCCAGCGCCGCGGCGATGCGCCGCATTTCGCGCTCGGCCAGCGTGCCCAGCTCGGGGGCGCGCCGGAAATGCAGCGCGAGCGTCATGCCCTTGTTCTCGAGCAGGAACGCGCTATGCGCCGACGTCAGACGCACCAGCTGCGCGGCGGCGCGTCCGAGGCATTCGAGCGCCGGTTCATGACGGTGCAGCGCGCCGTGTGCCGAGCGCCGCTCGGTGCCGTGCTGCCCGGCGAGCGGCACGGCGAGCGGGGCGAACAGCCGGTCGAGATCCTCGACCGAGCGGCCGCTGATCAGGGCCAGCGCGCCGTCGGTGACCTCGAGCAGATCTTCGATCTGGCGCAGCAGCCCCGCTTCGACATGCACCGCCTGCGGATGCTCGGCGTGATCGAGCAGCGTGCCGTCCACATCGAGAAACAGCGCCCAGCCGGCGGCGAACGGCGGCATCGGCGGCGCTAGGCGCGGCGCAGATCGACAACCTGCGCCGTGCGCTTCGAACCGCTGGCGAGGCGCCGGCGCTGGCGCACGCGCGCGGCGTCGAGCAGCATGCGACCCGCCCAGCGATAGACGTTGAATTCCTGCACCAGCCTGCGCATGCTGCGCATGCGGCTGCGCTGCTCGTCCGGGGGCATGGCGAGCGCCTGCCCCAGCGCCGCGGCGCATTCCTCGGTGTCGTAGGGGTTGACGATCAGCGCCTCGGGCAGCTCGCGCGCGGCGCCGGTGAACTGCGACAGGATCAGCGCGCCGCGCTCGTCGTCGCGCGCCGCGACGAACTCCTTGGCGACCAGATTCATGCCGTCGTGCAGGCTCGAGACGAAGCCGAAGTCGGCGGCGCGGTAACAGGTGTAGACCTGGGCGGCGTCGTGGTGCTCGATGCGCAGCACCACCGGCTGGCAGGTCGGCGTGCCGAAACGCTCGTTGATGTGCTGCGCGGCGGCGCGCACGCGCGCGTCGAGATTCTGGTATTCCTCGATGCTGGAGCGCGAGGGTGCCGCGATCTGCAAGAAGGCGAAACGGCCGATCCACTGCGGCTCCAGTTCGAGCAGCCGCTCGATCGCGGCAAAGCGCTCCAGGATGCCCTTGGTGTAGTCGAGCCGGTCGACGCCGACGCCGAGGCGCACGTCGTCGGCGAGCCCGTGTTCGCGGCGGATCCGGGCGCGGCATTCGGCGACCGGCGGCTGCGCGGCGAGCGGCGCCGGCGGCCATTCGATCGAGATCGGATAGCGGTGCACCTCGGTCGGCTCGCCGCCGTAGGAGATGGTGAAGGTCTCGCGGTCGACGCGTGCTTCGAGGTAGCGGTCGACCGTGTCGAAGAAGTTGTTGCAGTGGAACTGGGTGTGGAATCCCAGGATCGAGGAGCCGAGCAGTCCCTCCAGGATCTCGCGCCGCCACGGGCAGACGCCGAAGGCCTCGGGATTGGGCCAGGGAATGTGCCAGAAGGCGATGATGGTGGCGCGCGGCAGGCGCTCGCGGATCATGCGCGGCGCCAGCGCCAGGTGGTAGTCCTGCACCAGCACGATCGGGTCGGCGGTGCGCGATTCGCTCTCCACCGCGCGCGCGAAACGGCGATTGATCTCGCGGTAATGCTCCCAGTCCGGGGCGCGGAACACCGGCCGCGTATGCGCGATGTGGCACAGCGGCCACAGCCCCTCGTTGGCAAAACCGTAGTAGTAGCCCGCCTCCTCTTCCTTGCTGAGCCAGACGCGACGGATGCGATACGCCGGCTTGTCCGGCGGCACCATGACATGGTCCTGCGCATCGACCATTTCGCGGTCGGCGTTGCCCGAGCCGTGCGCGATCCAGGTGCCGGAGCAGGCGCGCATCACCGGTTCGAGTGCGGTCACGAGGCCGCTCGCGGGGCGGCGCACGTCGATGCCGCGGTCGCGCCGCACGTGGATGTAGGGCTCGCGGTTCGAAACGATCAGGATCTCGTCGCCCTTCAAATCCTCGCGCAGGATGCTGCGCAGCGCCTCCGGGCGCCAGCTGATCTGCGCCTCGTCTCGCATGCGCCGCTCGGCGTCCAGGTCGTGCACCAGCGCTTCCAGATCGCGCGCGATCGGCCGCAGCTCGCGCGCCTTGGGCTGCAGCGACAGCGCAAGCGACTGGCCGCGGATCAGCGCCTTGATTCCGGCCATCCAGCCGCGGAACGAGATCTCGGCGATCACCACCGTGATGAGCGCGACCACCGCGCCGAGCGCGGCGAACAGGTACACGATGTACTCCTTGGTGTCGGCGCTGCGCCGCTCGATGAAGCTCATGTCGTGCACCACCAGCACCTCGCCGAGGCGCTGGTCCTCCAGCGTCACCGGTCGTGCGACCACGTGCAGCGGGCCGCCCGGCAGTTTGAGCACGTGGCCGGTGTCTTCGACCTCCGCGTTCGCCTTGCGGCAGGCGATTTCGCCGGGCAGCGCCGGCGTCTTGTACAGGAGCCTGCCCGTGGTGTCGCAGAAGCCGAGCGCGTAGAGGCGCTCGTCCTGCAGCAGGCGGCCGAAGAACGCCTGCACGCGCTGCAGCCGCACGATGTCGCGCTCCTTGGCCGTAAGCAGCTCGACCAGCGGCTCCTGCGCGGCTGCGGTCACCAGCTTGGACCGCATGTCGAGGTCGCGCACGAACCACTTCAGCGTCAGGTCGTCGACCAGCGGCACCACGCCGTACGCGATGGCACCCAGCGCCAGCATCAGCGGTATAACGAAGCGGAGCGACAGGCGCATCATGGCTGGACTCCTATCGTCGGCCGAAAGTGTGCATTTTAGTCCTTCAGTCGCGTTTCCGGATCGGTTTCACCGGCCCGCGGTAGCGCTCGCGGCCCGGCTTGCCGGCGAGTGCCGGCAGCTCGAGCGGCGCTTCCTTCAGCCTGCGGTAGGGCACCTGCTCGAGCAGGTGCGCGATGAGGTCGAGCCGGCCGCGGCGCTGGTCGTTGAACTCGACCACGTGCCAGGGCGCATGCCTGCGGTGCGTCGCCTCGAACATCGCGTCGCGCGCGCGTCCGTACTCGACGTAGCGCCGGCGCGCCTCGAGATCGATCGGCGAGATCTTCCAGCGCTTGAGAGGATTGCCGGCGCGCTCGGCGAAGCGCTCCTCCTGGACGCTCTGGTCCACGGCCAGCCAGTACTTGCACAGCAGGATGCCGTCTTGCGTCAGCATCTTCTCGAACAGCGGCGCCTGCTTCAGGAAGCGGCGGTATTCGGTCTCGCTGCAATAGCCCATGACCCGCTCGACGCCGGCGCGGTTGTACCAGCTGCGATCGAACAGCACCATTTCGCCCGCCGCCGGCAGGTGCGCGACGTAGCGCTGGAAATACCACTGCGTGCGCTCGAGTTCGGTCGGTTTCGCCAGGGCGACGATGCGCACCTGGCGCGGGTTGAGCGTCGCCGCGATGGCGCTGATCGAGCCGCCCTTGCCGGCGGTGTCGCGGCCCTCGAACAGCACCACCAGGCGCCGGCCCGTGTGGCGCAGCCAGTGCGCGAGGTTGTTGAGCTCGAGCTGCAGCGGCTCGAGTTCCCTTTCGTAGTCCTTCTTCTTCATGCGGCTTCGCCGTCAGCCGGCTTTCGCTGCACCCCGCGTCAGGGCCTGATAGAGCTCCACCGGGAGCGGGAAGACGATGGTGTTGCTCTTGTCGCCGGCGATGGCGTTGAGCGTCTGCAGGTAGCGCAGCTGCATCGCCTCCGGCTGGCGCGCGAGCATCTGCGCCGCGGCGAGGAGCTTTTCGGACGCCTGCAGCTCGCCCTCGGCGTGGATCACCTTGGCGCGCCGCGCGCGCTCGGCTTCGGCCTGCTGCGCGATGGCGCGCACCATCGATTCGTT
>SCUH01000159.1 GCA_004298295.1 Betaproteobacteria bacterium
GCGCGCCATCCTGCGCGCCTCGCACTACGGCTGCGTGCGCCTGCTGCTGCCGATGCTCGCCCACGCCCACGAGATCGAGCAGGCGCTCAACCTGCTGCGCCAGGCCGAGGAGCAGCTCGCCGCCGGCGGCATGCGCTTCGAGCGCCGGATCGAAGTCGGCGGCATGATCGAGATCCCGGCGGCGGCGCTCGCGCTGCCGATGTTCATGCGGCGGCTCGATTTCCTGTCCCTGGGCACCAACGACCTAATCCAGTACACGCTCGCGATCGACCGCACCGACGATGCCGTGGCGCACCTCTACGACCCGGTGCATCCTGCGGTGCTGCACCTCATCGCGCACACCATCCAGACCGCCGGCCGCGGCGGCACGCCGGTGGCGGTGTGCGGCGAGATGGCCGGCGACCCGGACCTCACGCGGCTGCTGCTCGGCATGGGGCTGCGCAGCTTCTCCATGCACCCGGCGCAGCTGCCCGCCATCAAGGAACGCATCCTGCGCAGCAGCCTGGAGCAGGCGCAGCCCTTCGCGCAGCGCCTGCTGCGCGCCACCGACCCGGCCAAGATCCGCGAACTGCTCGCGCAACTGAACGCATGAGCGGCCCGCTCGACGGCGTCCGCGTCCTCGACCTCACCACGGTGGTGATGGGGCCGTTTGCGACGCAGATCCTCGCCGACCTCGGCGCCGACGTGGTGAAGGTCGAGCCGCCGGAGGGCGACATCATGCGGCACGCCGCGCCGATGCGCTCCTCCGGCATGGGGCACATCTTTCTGAATGCCAACCGCAACAAGCGCTCGATCGTCCTCGACCTGAAGCATCCCGAGGGGCGCGCAGCCTGCCTCGCGCTCGCGAAGCGCGCCGACGTGCTCGCCTACAACATCCGGCCGCAGGCGATGGAGCGTCTCAGGCTCGGCTACGAAGACGTGCGCGCGGTCAATCCGAAGATCCTCTACGTAGGCGCCTTCGGCTACAGCCAGCGCGGGCCGTATGCCGCCAAGGCGGCGTACGACGACCTGATCCAGGGTGCGGTGGGCTTGCCGTGGCTGCTCGCGCAATCGGGCGCGAGCGAGCCGCGCTACGTGCCGGTGACCGTCGCCGATCGCACCGTGGCGCTGCACATCGTGAACGCGGTGTGTGCCGGGCTCTACTGGCGCGAGAAGACGGGCCGCAGCCAGCGCATCGACGTGCCGATGTTTGAGAGCCTGCTGCAGACGGTGCTCGGCGAGCATCTGGGTGGTAGCACTTTCGAGCCACCGCTCGGCGAGCCGGGCTACGCACGCCTGCTGGCGCCGGGTCGCCGTCCGTACCAGACGAAGGACGGCTACGTCTGCGTGCTGGTCTACAACGACAAGCAGTGGCGCGCGTTCTTCGAGCTGATCGGACGGCGGGAGCTGCTCACCGATCCGCGCTTCGCGACTCAAGAAGCGCGCAGCCGCAATTACGATGACGTCTACGATCTGGTTGACGACGAGATGGCGAAGCGCAGCACCTCCGAATGGATCGCGGCACTCGAAGGCGCCGACATTCCGGTGCAGCGCATGAACAGTCTCGCCGACGTCGCCGCCGACCCGCACCTCGCCGCGATCGGCTTCTTCGGCGCGGTGGAGCACCCGAGCGAGGGCCGTCTGAAATCCATGGCGGTGCCTTCCGAGTGGTCGGAATCGGCGCCCGAGTACCGGCGCCATGCGCCGCGCCTGGGCGAGCACACGCGCGAGGTGCTGCGCGAAGCGGGCTACGGCGAGGCGCAGATCGACGCGCTGCTGACGAGCGGAGCCGCCCGGCTATAATGCGCACCAGCGCCGATTTGATGTTCAGCTTGCGGGCGCGTTACAAATACTGCTAAAGAGACGGTGCTCGAAGACCCGTTCTCGCGCAAGCTGAACGGGTTTCGTTTTCGTGGAAAGCGCACCTTGAACGCACCGCAGCCCACGCCGGGCTCCGTCGGCATCGTCGAAGCCAAGAAAGCGAGCTTCACCGAACCGCTCCCGCTCAGGAGCGGCGCGGTGCTGCCGCAGTTCGAGATCGCCTACGAAACCTACGGCGAGCTCAATGCCGCGCGCTCCAACGCGGTGCTCGTCTGCCACGCGCTCAACGCCTCGCACCACGTCGCCGGCACCTACGCCGACGACCCGGACAACCTCGGCTGGTGGGACAACCTCGTCGGCCCCGGCAAACCGCTCGACACGCGCCGCTTCTTCGTCATCGGCACGAACTACATCGGCTCCTGTTTCGGCTCCACCGGACCGGCCTCGGTGAACCCGGCCACCGGCAAACCCTGGGGTGCGGACTTCCCGCTCGTTACGGTGGAGGACTGGGTCGAGGCCCAGGCGCGGCTCGCCGAGCGGCTCGGCATCGAACGCTTCGCCGGCGTCATCGGCGGCTCGCTCGGCGCAATGCAGGCGCTGCAGTGGACGCTCTCGTTTCCCGAGCGCATCCGCCACGCCGTCGTGATCGCAGCGACGCCGCGGCTTTCGGCACAGAACATCGCCTTCAACGAGGTGGCGCGCCAGGCGATCATGACCGACCCCGATTTCCACGGCGGGCACTACTACGAAAAGGGCGTCGTGCCGCGCCGGGGGCTGCGCATCGCGCGCATGATCGGGCACATCACCTACCTCTCCGACGACGCCATGATGGAGAAGTTCGGCCGCGTGCTGCGCGGCAAGACGGGACCCGGCTTCGATTTCGACATCGATTTCGAGATCGAGAGCTACCTGCGCTACCAGGGCGACAAGTTCGCGAGTTACTTCGACGCCAACACCTATCTCCGCATCACCAAGGCGCTCGACTACTACGATCCGGCGGCGGACTACGGCGGCGACCTCGCCGCCGCCCTGGCGCGCGCCCGGGCCGCATTCCTCGTGATCTCGTTCACCTCGGACTGGCGCTTTGCCTCGGCGCGCTCGCGCGCCATCGTGAAGGCGCTGCTGGAAGCCCGCAAGATCGTCTCCTACCTCGAGATCGACGCGCCGCAGGGCCACGACGCGTTCCTCATGGACGATCCCCGTTACCATGGCGCGCTGCGCGCCTATTTCGGCAACATCGAGCTGTGACCGAGGACGAACAGGCCCTGCTGGCAAAGCGGCCGGATCTGGCGGCGATCGCGCGCTGGGTCGCGCCGGGCGCGCGCGTGCTCGACCTCGGCTGCGGCGACGGCGCACTGCTCAGGTACCTGTGGGACGCCAAGCAGGCGCCCGGCTACGGCGTCGAGATCGACGCCGCGCACGTCGTCGAATGCGTGAGGAACGACGTCAACGTGCTGCAGATGAACCTGGAGGACGGCCTGGCGACCTTCGGCGACCGCTCCTTCGACTGCGTCATTCTCTCGGAAACCATCCAGGCGATCCACCACACCGAGCAGCTGATGCGCGAGCTGCTGCGCGTCGGGCGCGAGGCGATCGTCTCGTTTCCGAACTTCGGCCACTGGCAGGCGCGCGTGCAAGTGACCCTCGGCCGCATGCCGGTGTCGCGGGAGCTGCCCTACCAGTGGTACGACACGCCGAACGTGCACCTGTGCACGCTCGAGGATTTCGAGGATTTCTGCCGCCGCCTGGGATTGCGCGTGCTCGAACGGCTGGTGCTGCACGCGGGCCGCAGCGTGAACCTGATGCCCAATCTCCTCGGCAGTCTCGCGGTGTACCGGCTCGGCTGCGGGGCGCCGTCGTGAGCCTGGCGCCGCGCGACCTTCCCCGCACCACGTTCGCGATCCTGTTTCTCGGCGGCCTGATCGCGGCATCGCTGTGGATCGTCAAGCCGTTCCTGCCGGCCCTGATCTGGGCCGCGATGATCGTGATCGCGACCTGGCCGGTGTTGCGCGCGCTGCAGCGGCGGCTGTGGGGCCGGCGCTGGCTCGCCGTGAGCGTCATGACACTGGCGCTGTTGCTCGCCTTCGTGGTGCCGCTTGCGCTCGCTGTCGCCACCGTGGTGGCCAATGCCGGGGCCATCTTCGCGTGGACCAAGTCGCTGGCCGCACTGCAATTACCTGCGCTGCCGGACTGGGTGCTGTCGTTGCCGGTGGTGGGCGAACCGATTGCCCAGGCCTGGCGCGAGATCGCCGCGGCAGGGTGGCCCGAGGTCGCCCGGCGCGTGTCGCCGTACGCCGATGACGCGCTGCGCTGGCTCGCGACCCAGACCGGCAGCGTCGGGCTGATTGCGGCGCAATTGTTCCTGACCGTGGTGCTTGCGGCCGTGCTCTATGCCGACGGCGAGTCGGCTGCCGCGCGGCTGCAGCGCTTTGGCAGCCGGCTCGCCGGCGCGCGTGGCGCCGCTGCCGTGCATCTCGCCGGCAAGGCGGTGCGTGCGGTCGCCCTCGGCGTGGTCGTCACCGCCCTCGTCCAGGCGCTTGCCGGCGGCCTCGGCCTGCTGGTCGCCGGCGTTCCCTTGGCCGGCGTGCTCACCGCCCTCATGTTCGTGCTGGCGGTGGCGCAGATCGGCGCCGTGCCGGTGCTGGTGTGCGCGGCGGTCTGGCTCTACTGGTCCGATCAGGTCGGCGCCGCCGTAGCGCTGCTGATCTGGTCGGTCCTCGTTGGCACGCTCGACAACGTGCTGCGGCCGGTGCTCATCCGTCAGGGCGCCGATCTGCCGCTGCTGCTCATCTTCGCCGGCGTCATCGGCGGCATCATCGGCTTCGGGCTGATCGGGATTTTCGTCGGCCCAGTGGTGCTCGCCGTGGCCTACACGCTGCTCGAGGACTGGATGAACGAGGAGGCGCGGCGCGGTTAGCGCAAGCGCAGGCTCTGTCAGACTAACGCGGGGGTTGCGTGTCGAGCCGGTCGAGCAGGCCGCGCATCGCAACCAGCATGGCGATCCCGGGCAGGGCGATGACGAAAGTGGCGAAAAAGAACACACCCCAACCCATCGCCGCGACCATGTAGCCGGCGGCCGGCCCGACGTAGACCCGGCCCACCGCGGACAGCGCCGAAAGCAGCGCGTACTGGGTGGCCGAGAAGCGCCGGTCGCACAGCGCCATCAGCAGCGCGACGTAGGCGGCCGTGCCCATGCCGCCGCACAGGTTTTCGGCGCCGATCACCGCGACCATCAGCGCGTAGTTCTTGCCGCTCGCCGCGAGCAGCATGAAGCCGAGATTGGTGAGCGCCTGCAGCAGGCCGAACAGCAGCAGCGCGCGAAACAGCCCCAGCCGCGCCATCAGCGCGCCGCCGGCCAGCGCGCCGACGATCGTGGCAAGAAGGCCGAAGCCCTTGTTGATGGCGCCGACCTCGGTGGCGGAGAAGCCCGGCCCCTGCAGCAGGAACGCCGTGGTCAGGTTGCCGGCGAAGGCGTCGCCCAGCTTGTAGAGCACCACCAGCAGCAGGATCGAGACGGCGCCGTGACGCGAGAAGAACTCCGCCATCGGCTCGGTGACCGCCGCATTGAGGCTCTTCGGGGCCATCGCCGCGCCGCCGGGTTCGAGCGCGAACCAGGTCGCAGCCATGCCGATCACCATCAGCCCGGCCATCAGCCAGTAAGTGCCATGCCAGCCGAGCCACTGGTCGGCGACCACGAGGGCGCCGGCCCCGGAAACGAGCATCGCCAGGCGGTAACCGAGCACCGACACCGCGGCGCCCGCGCCGCGTTCCGCGGCGCGCAGGATGTCGGTGCGGTAGGCATCGACCACGATGTCCTGCGAAGCCGAGACGAACGCCACCGCGAGCGCCGCCAGGCCCGTGAGCCAGGGCGAGTCCTTCGGCGACAGCGTACCGAGAAACGCGATCAGCGCCAGCAGCGCGAGCTGCGTGGCGGCAAGCCAGCCGCGCCGCCGGCCGAGAAACGGCGGCGAGTAACGATCCATCAGCGGCGCCCACAGGAACTTGTAGGTGTAGGGCTGGCCCACCAGCGCGAACCAGCCGATCGTCACGATATCGACCCCATCGAGCGCGAGCCACGCCTGCAGCGTGCCGGCAGTGAGCGCGAGCGGCAGCCCGGAGGAAAAGCCGAGCAGCATCACCAGCAGCATCGTCCGGCTGCGGAACACCGCCGCGTAGGTGGAAACGGCCATAGCGGCGCGAGTGTAAACGGTTGCCACCGGCACAAAAAATCGGTAGCCTCTTTTTCCTTTTTGCGCGCACCAGGCTACCCACCCATGAACTCCACCCAAGACCTATCCAAGGACAAGCTCGTCGCCGACCTCAAGATCGTAGTCGCCGACGCTGAAGAGCTGCTGCGCGCCACCGCCTCGCAGGCGGGCGAGAAGGTCGGCGTGGCGCGCGAGCGCATCCAGGCCTCGCTCGCCAACGCGAGGGTCAAGCTGATCGAAGCCGAGCGCGCGCTCGCCGAGCGCACGCGCCAGGCGGCCAAGGTGGCCGACGAATACGTGCACGAGAACCCCTGGCAGGCGGTCGGCATCGCCGCCGCGGTGGGACTCGTGCTCGGCGTGCTGATCAGCCGCCGCTGAGTTCGGCCCGCCGCGCGCGGGCCTTCGATCGGCCGCTATCCATAATGTTTGGCTCCACCCGGGAGCTTGTCCGCACGCTGCTCGCCTTCATGGAGACGCGCGCGCGGCTCGCGGCGGGGGAACTCGAGGAACAGGCGCTGCGCCTCGTCGAGATCGCACTCTGGATCGGGTGCGCGCTGTTTTTCTTCGGTCTGGCCATCGTGTTCGTGTCGCTGCTGGTGGTGCTCGCGTTCTGGGACGCCAACCGCGTGCTGGCGGCGGCGCTGCTGGCGGCGCTTTATCTCGGCGCGGGGAGTGTCGGGGTGCTGCTGGCGCGCGCGCGCTGGCGCGAACGGCCGCGATTCCTCGCGGCGACGCTCGAGGAACTGCGCAAGGATCGCGAGCGCGCGGGACCGGCGCCGTGATGCGTGCACGCCTCATCGAGCTGCACCGGCGACGCGCGCAACTGACCGCGCGCGCCCAGGCCGAGCGCGAGCAGCTGGCCGATCAGCTGGCACGCGCCGATGCGGCGCTTGCCTGGATCGGTCGCGGCCGCGCCGCGCTCGAAGAGGCCCGACGCCGGCCGCTGCTCCTGGCCGCGGTCGCCGCGCTGCTGCTGCTGTTGCGCCCGAAGCAAGCGCTCAAGCTCCTCGCGGGAAGCTGGTCGCTGTGGCGGCTTTTCGTGCGCCTGCGCCGCCTGTGGGCGAGCATTGCACCGGCCCTGCAGCCGCGCGCAGGGCGCGGAACGTGAACCGCAAGTACCCGGTCGCGGTGTTCCGGCAGGCGTTTGCGCTCGCCGAGCGCGAGCGCAAGTTCCTGCTGCGCGAGCTGACCCAGGTGAGAGGGCTGATGCCGCTCCTGATGAAACCGCGCAACAAGCAGCGGTGGACGGCGCAGGACAAGGCCGAGATCCGCGCCCAGTTCAGGCGCCTGTCGAATCTTTCGCCCTACTTCGTCGCGCTGGTGATGCCGGGCGGTTTCGTGGTG
>SCUH01000160.1 GCA_004298295.1 Betaproteobacteria bacterium
GTTCGAGTTCCGCCAGGGCCCGGTGTTCACCTCGATCCTGCTCGCCGACGAGATCAACCGCGCCTCGCCGCGCACCCAGTCGGCGCTGCTCGAAGTGATGGCCGAAGGCCAGGTGTCGGTCGAGGGGCGCACGCATCCGCTGGATGAGCTGTTCTTCGTCGTCGCGACGCAGAACCCGGTCGAATTCCGCGGCACCTATCCGCTGCCGGAAGCGCAGATGGACCGCTTCGCGATGTGCCTCGCGCTCGGCTACGTCGATGCCGACACCGAGGCCGAGGTGCTCGCCGCACAGGAACTGGGACATCCGCTGGCGCGGCTCGGCGCCGTGGCGAGCCGCGACGAAGTGATCGCGCTCAAGACCCGGGTGCGCGAGGTGCGCATGACCGACGAGCTGCGGCACTACGTCATCGAGCTGGTGCGGCGCACGCGCGCCGCGCCGCAGGTGCAGCTCGGTTGCGGGCCGCGCGCCTCGATCGCGCTGGCGAGCGCGGCCAAGGCACTGGCGCTCGCCGACGGCGAGGCGTTCGTGCGACCGGAACACGTGCAGGAACTGGCCATCGCGGTGCTGGCGCACCGCATGGTGCTCGACCCGCAGGCGAGATTCGCCGGCGCTACGGCCAAGGCGCTGGTCGCCGACATCCTGCGGGAGGTCGCGGTGCCGTCGTGAGGCGGGTACTCTATGCTTCGCTGCGCGCCTTCAGCGCGCTCGAGCACTGGTTGCGCGAGCGCCTGACGCCCGCGGGCTGGCTTGCGCTGGGCGCCGCGGCAGCCGCGGCCGCCGCCGGGATCGACCTGAACCAGACGCTCACCGCGCAGGCCTTCGCCTTTCTGGCCGCGCTGCTCGCGGCGGCTCTTGCCGCCAGCCTCACGTTTCGCGCGCGCTTCGAAGTGCGGCGCGAATTGCCGCGTTATGCCACGGCGGGCGAGCGCTTTGCCTACCGCGTCACGGTGAGCAACCGGGGTACCGCGGCGATCCGCGGCGCGACACTCGCCGAGCGCTTTCGCGATCCGAGGCCGTCGTACGCGGACTGGCGCCGGGCCCGTGAGCCCGGCGAGGAACACCGCAACTGGTTCGACCGCAACGCGGGCTATTTCCGCTGGCGCTGGTTGATCGAAAAGCGCATCCCGCGGCTGGAGGATGAGAGCGCATTGCCGGTGCTCGCCCCCGGCGCCTCGCATTCCCTGCGGCTCGGATTCACGCCGCGCCGGCGCGGCCGTATCGAGCTGGCGGGCCTGCGCATCGCCCGCACCGATCCGCTCGGCTTGGTGCGCGGGCTCGCGCGCCATGACCTGCAGGCCCAGGTGGTCGCGCTGCCGAAGCGCTACCGGCTGCCCGCGCCGGCATTGCCGGGCCGGCGCAAGTTCCAGCCGGGCGGCGTGTCGCTCGCGGCATCGGTCGGCGACTCCGAGGAGTTCCTTGCGCTGCGCGACTATCGCCCGGGAGATCCGCTGCAGCGCCTGCACTGGAAGAGCTTCGCGCGCATGGGCAAGCCGATCGTGAAGGAGTTCCAGGACGAGTTCTACGAGCGCCACGCACTCGCGCTCGATACCGGCAGCACCACGGGCGAGGACGCCGCCTTCGAGGACGCCGTTTCGGTGGCAGCCTCGTTTGCCTTCACTCTCGACACCCAGGAATGCCTGCTCGATCTGCTCTTCGTAGGCGGAGAACGAGCCGGTGACGCCGCAGTGCGAACCTACACCGCCGGCCGCGGGCAGCTGCGCGCCGAGCACATGCTCGAGGTGCTGGCTGCGGTGCAGCCCAGCGCGCCCGCGGAGTTCACGGCCCTCGCGCACGCCGTGCTCGCACGGCGCGCCAGCCTGGCGAGCGTGATCGTGGTGCTGCTCGCGTGGGACGAGCCGCGGCGCGCCTTCGTCGCCGCGGCGCGCCGCGCCGGGCTCGAGGTGCGCGCTTTGCTGGTCTGCGACCCGGCGGCAGCACCGAGTCCGCCGGACGCGGGTCTCACGGTGCTGCGCCCGGGCGCAATCGAGCACGGGCTGGCGACGCTGCGATGATCGCCGCGCCACCCCTGCTGATCGGCGCGAGCCTCCTGTTCTGGGGCTGGCAGAGCGGAAACGGGTTCGCCGCCGCCGGGCTCGCCGTGCTTCTGGAAGTCTTGCGCCGGGTCAGCCTGCGTTTCGATCTCGGCGCGGCCGAGCATGCCCGCATCGCCGACCTGTGCACGATCCTGTTTGTCGGCCTGACCGCCGTGCTCGCCGTGAATCGCGGCGCGGCGCACGGCATCCTCGCGGCCTTCCAGTGGCTGCCCGTGGCGCTGGCGCCGATCCTCGCCGCGCAACTGCTCTCGGCAAGCGGCCGGGTGCCGCTGTCGGCACTGTTCCG
>SCUH01000161.1 GCA_004298295.1 Betaproteobacteria bacterium
TTCTGCTAGAATTCGCCGCTTTCTCGCGGGGCTCCCCGTCCCGCCGCAACAAGGGAGAATGACAATGTCCGATGGTCTCATCTTCGCGCTCGCCTGCGCCCTGATCGCCATTCTGTACGGCGCCTGGTCGATCCGGTGGATCCTGGCACAGCCCGCCGGCAACGAGCGCATGCGCGAAATTTCGGACGCGGTGCGCGAAGGCGCGGTCGCCTACCTGAAACGCCAGTACACGACGATCGCGATCGTCGGCGCGATCCTGTTCCTCGTGATCGGCTTGGTGCCGCAGCTGGGCTGGGCCACGGCGTGGGGCTTTTTCCTCGGCGCGCTGCTCTCGGGGGCCTCCGGCATCATCGGCATGAACGTCTCGGTGCGCGCCAACGTGCGCACGGCGGAGGCGGCGCGCACCGGTCTGAACGAGGCGCTGGCGGTTGCCTTCCGCGGCGGCGCGATCACCGGCCTGCTGGTGGTCGGCCTGGGGCTGCTCGGCGTGGCGGGGTATTTCGCGCTGCTCTACGCCAACGCGGGCAACAAGGCGGACCTGAGCCACCTCATTCACCCGCTGATCGGCTTTGGCTTCGGCGGGTCCCTCATCTCGATCTTCGCGCGACTCGGCGGCGGCATCTTCACCAAGGGGGCGGACGTCGGCGCCGATCTCGTCGGCAAGGTCGAGGCCGGAATCCCCGAAGACGATCCGCGCAACCCGGCAGTGATCGCCGACAACGTCGGCGACAACGTCGGCGACTGCGCCGGCATGGCGGCGGACCTCTTCGAGACCTACGCCGTCACGATCATCGCCACCATGCTGCTCGGCGCGCTGATGGTGAAGACCACGAGCGCGAACGCGGTGATCTACCCGCTCGTGATCGGCGGCTTCGCCATCATCGCCTCGATCATCGGCACCTGGTTCGTCAAGGCAAAACCCACGGATCGCAACGTCATGCCGGCGCTCTACAAGGGCCTCGCCTGGGCGGGTGGCATCGCGCTCCTCGCCTTCTATCCGATCACGCAGTGGATGATGGGCGACATCGTCGCCAGCGTGCCGTTCGAGATCGGCGGCGGCATGAAGATGATCACGGTCTGGCACCTGTGGGGAACCGCCGCGGTCGGCATGGCGCTCACCGGGTTCCTCGTCTGGATCACGGAGTTCTACACCGGCACCCAGTTCAAGCCGGTGCAGCATGTCGCCGAGGCGAGCATCACCGGGCACGCCACCAACATCATCGCCGGCCTGGGCGTGTCGATGCGCTCCACGGCCTGGCCGGTGCTGGCGGTGTGCGTCGCGATCTACCTCTCCTACGCGCTCGCCGGCCTCTACGGCATTTCGATTGCGGCGACCGCGATGCTGTCGATGGCGGGCATCATCGTGGCGCTCGATGCCTACGGTCCGATCACCGACAATGCGGGCGGCATCGCCGAAATGGCGAAGCTGCCCGACTCGGTGCGCGCCATCACCGACCCGCTGGACGCCGTGGGCAACACGACCAAGGCCGTCACCAAGGGTTACGCCATCGGCTCGGCCGGGTTGGCGGCGCTGGTGCTGTTCGCGGATTACACCCACGCCCTCGAGGCGGCCGGGAAGTCGATCTCGTTCGATCTCTCCAACCACATGGTGGTGATCGGCCTCCTGATCGGCGGCATGGTGCCGTTCCTCTTCGGCGCCATGGCGATGGAAGCCGTAGGCCGCGCCGCGGGCGCGGTGGTGCTCGAGGTGCGGCGCCAGTTCAAGGAGATCCCGGGCATCATGGAAGGCACCGCGAAACCCGAATACGGCACGGCGGTGGACATGCTGACGCGCGCGGCGATCAAGGAAATGATGGTGCCGTCGCTGCTGCCCGTCGGCGTGCCGATCGTGGTGGGACTCGCGCTCGGCCCGCAGGCGCTCGGCGGCGTGCTGATGGGCACCATCGTCACCGGCCTCTTTGTCGCGATCTCGATGTGCACGGGCGGCGGCGCCTGGGACAACGCCAAGAAGTACATCGAGGACGGCCACCACGGCGGCAAGGGATCCGAGGCGCATAAAGCGGCGGTGACCGGCGACACGGTGGGCGATCCCTACAAGGACACCGCCGGGCCGGCCGTCAACCCGCTCATCAAGATCATCAACATCGTCGCGCTGCTCGTCGTGCCGCTGATGGCTTGATCGCGCCACGGCGCTGATCTAGCATTGCCATGCGCCCGTGTGCGGGTGCATGGACGACAGGCGGTGACATGCGACACGCGTTACTGCTGCTCGCTTCTCTGGTGCTCGCGGCCTGCGCCACGCCCCCGCCTGCGCCTCGCCCTGTCGCTGCCGAAAACCTGCTGCACGACGCGGCCTTCGAAGCGCGGCCGGTGCCCGCGCAACCCGGGGTGTTCGCGGTCAGTGCGCCGATGCGCCGCTACCTCGAAACCGACATCGCCGCGCAGTTGCGCGAACAGGGCCGGCTGCGCGGCCTGGTCGCGGCGCTGGAGAACCACGCGCAGCTGCGGCTGGATTACGAGTCGAGCATCACGCGTACCGCGGCGGAGGCCTTCGCTGCGCGCGCCGGCAATTGCCTTTCGCTGACCGTGATGACGGCGGCGCTGGCGCGCGAACTCGGCCTGCAGGTGTCGTTCCGGCGCGTGTTCTCGGAGCCGGTCTGGAGCCGCAGCAACGACACGCTCTATGCCAGCGGGCACGTCAACATCGTGCTGGAGCCTTCCGCCATGGGCGGAGCGCAGAGTCTTCACCGGGTGACGGGCATCGTGGTCGATTTCATGCCGGGCGCGGACCTGCGGCGCCAACGCTCGCAGGAAATCGAGGCGCACACCGTGATCGCCATGTTCATGAACAACCGCGCCGCGGAAGCGCTCAACCGCGGCGAACTCGACGAGGCGTACTGGTGGGCGCGCGGCGCGACGCTGCAGGATGCGCGCTTTCTGGAAGCATTCAACACGCTTGGGGTGGTCTACACGCGGCACGGGGACCTGGCGCACGCCGAGCGGGTATTCGGACACGTGCTGAAGCTGGAGACGGAGAACGTTTCGGCGCTGGCGAACCTCGCCGGCACGCTCGAGCAGCTGGGCCGGCAGGGGGAAGCGCGCGCGCTCCGGCAGCGGCTGCAGCAGATCGAGGCGCAGCCGCCGTTTCACTTCTTCGACCTCGGCATGGCCGCCCTGAAGCGCAAGGAGTTCGCGGCGGCGCGCGATCACTTCGCGCGCGAGCTGCAGCGCAACGCCTTTTACCACGAGGCCCATTTCGGCCTTGCGGTGGCGTACCTGGCGCTCGGCGAGACCGGGTCGGCGCACAAGCATCTCGCCACGGCGCTGGAAACGAGCACCAGCCGACGCGAGCACGACCTCTACGCCGCCAAGCTGGCGTGGTTGCGCGCGCGCGCCGCGCAGTGACGGCCGGGCGGGCGTGAGCGATTTCGTCGCTCGCGCGCGGGACGTGCTCAAGGCGCGCGCGGCGCCCGACGCGCGCAAGGCCGCGGCGGAATTCGTCGCGCAGGCGCAGCGCGACGTCGCCTTCCAGCTCGAGGCCTGCGTGCACTGCGGACTGTGCGCCGAAGCCTGCCACTTCTACCTGGTGACCCGCGATCCGCGCCACACGCCGGTGCACAAGCTGCGGCCCCTGCGCAAGGCCTACCGGCGCGCGCGCGGGCCTTTTGCCGCGCTCGCCCGGGCACTCGGACTGGCGCCGCCCGCGCCCGATGCCGCGGAGCTCGAGCAATGGTCTGAACTGCTCTACGACTCGTGCAACCTCTGCGGCCGCTGCACGCTGGTGTGTCCCATGGGCATCGACATCGCGGGCCTCGTGCGCCGCGCGCGCGAGGGCATGGCCGCGGCGGGATTCGCCCCGGCCGATCTGTACAAGGCCTCCGAACGCGCGCTCGACACGGGCAGCCCCATCGGCGTGCGCTGGCCGGCGCTCAGACGCCAGATCGAGCTCCAGGAGCAGGAAACCGGACTCAGGATCCCGGTGGACGTGGAGGGCGCCGATTACATGGTCATCCTGTCCGCCATCGAGGTGATCGGTTTTCCCGCGGTGATCGGTGCGCTGGCGCGCATCTTCAGGCAGGCGGTCGTGTCCTGGACGATCCCGAGCGCGGGGTTCGAGGCGACCAACATCGGCGTGCAGATCGGCTCGCGCGACATCGCCGCGGCGCTCCTCGAGCGCGTTGTGGACGCCGCCGAGCGGCTGAAGGTGAAATCCGTGATCAGTCCCGAGTGCGGCCACGCCTACACGGCGCTGCGCTGGGAAGGGCCGAACCTCCTCGGTCGGTCGCTTCCATTCAAGGTGGTGCAGATCACGGAGCTGCTCGATCAGCTGGTGCGCGAAGGGCGGCTGCGCCTGCGCGGCAAGGACGCGCGGCGCCTCGCGTTCCACGATCCCTGCCAGTTGGTGCGGCGTGGCGGGCTGACCGAGGAGCCCGGCAGAGTGATGGACACGGTGAGTGAAAACGCGGTCCGCATGCCGGCGCAGGGCGCGGCCAACTTCTGCTGCGGCGGGGGCGGCGGCGTGAGCGCGATCCACCGCGCCGAGAAGCTGCGCTTCGCTGCGTTCGAACTGAAGAAACGCCAGGTCGAGCAGGCGGGCGCCGAGGCGCTGGTGACGGCCTGCGCCAACTGCCGCAACGTGCTGGAGGAGGCGATCGACGAGCGCGGCATGACGCTGCCGGTGCTCGGGCTCACCGAACTCGTGGCGCAGTATCTCGAGCCGGAGCCTGCCGAGGCGAAGCCATGAGCGCGGCGGAGCTGCTCGATTTCGCGCGCGGGCCGGCGCTGTGGTTTTCGCTTGGCGTGCTGATCGCGGGCAGTCTCTGGCGCGTCTTTGCGATCTGGCGGCTGGGCGCGCGGGTGGATTTATCGGAGCCGCGCAGCAGGCGCCTTGCCGCGGGGGCGCTGCGCGGCATCTTCGCGCGCATGCTGATCCGCAAGGAGTTCCGCAACAGCAGGAACCTTGGCAGCTTCAACGCCTACGTCTATCACGTGGGTCTCGCGTTTATTGTGTTCGGCTATTTGCCGCACATCCGGTTCGTGGAGCGCCTGACGGGAATTACATGGCCGGCGCTGCCGGGCTGGGTGATGTACCTCGCCGCGGGTCCCACCGTGGTCGGCCTGCTGATCGCGCTGCTCGAGCGGCTGGGCGATCCGGTGCGGAGGTTGCTCTCCGGCTTCGACGATTACTTCAGCTGGCTGGTCACCTTCCTGCCGTTACTGACCGGGATGGCTGCGGTGAACGAGGCGACCGCGGCTTCTGGCGCCCCGCTCTTTCCGCTGCCGGTGGCGATTCACCTGCTGAGCGTGGAGCTGCTCTTTCTCTGGCTGCCGTTCGGCAAGCTGGGACACGCATTTCTCGTGTTCTTTTCGCGCGGCCTCACGGGCGCCGCGCTCCAGCGCAAGGGCGCGGCGATCTGACCGGGACTGCAACGCTCAGACCCAGCGGATCGCGATCTCGCGTTCGACCTGCCGGAACTCGCGGTCCCCGGTGACCAGCTCCGCCTTTCGTTCCTGCGCCAGCGCCGCAGCGAAGCAGTCTGCATACGACATGCGACGCTTCGCCTTGAAGCGACCCGCGCCGCGCGCAAGCCGCCAGTCGGCGTCCACCATCGCGATGCCAAGCTGCTTCAGGTCGGCGACTGCCTGATCGGCCTGCGCCTCGGAGGCCTCGCGTGCCAGGATGTACCAGACCTCCCCGAGATTGACG
>SCUH01000162.1 GCA_004298295.1 Betaproteobacteria bacterium
GCCGCCGGCCATGCCGCCGACCAGCCAGGCAATGGCCCAGAGCCCCAGGACGATGATCACGGTCTGGAACAGGTCGGTCCAGGCGACCGACCACATGCCGCCCCAGATCGTGTAGCCGAGCACGATCACGGCCCCCACCACGATCCCCTCATTGAGCGTCAGCGCGCCTCCGGAAAGCAGCGTGAACGCGAGCCCGAGCGCGGTGAGCTGCGCCGAGGTCCAGCCGAGGTACGAAGCGGTGATGACCACGCTGGTCGCGACCTCGACCGGCTTGCCGTAGCGCCTCTTGTAGAAGTCGCCGATGGTGAGCAGGTCCATGCGGTAGAAGGCGCGCGCGAAGAACAGCGCCACGAAGACCAGGCAGAACGAAGAGCCGAAAGGGTCGGCGACGATGCCGCCGAGCCCGTCCTTGGCGAAGGTGGCCGATACCGACAGCACGGTTTCGGCACCGAACCAGGTCGCGAACACGGTGGCGATGTTCATGTACAGCGGCAGGCTTCGGCCGGCGATCAGGTAATCCTTGGAGTTGTGCACGCGCTTGGCCGCCCACAGGCCGATGGCGATGGTCACCGCCAGATAGATCACCACCGCAGCGAGCAGCATGGTGCAGCCTACAGGTGCGCGAATAGCTGCAGCGCGACGGCCGCCGCGAGCACCGCGATCAGCCACGCCAGCAGCCGGTTGCGGCGCGCGTTTTCGCCGGCCAGCTGTTCCACGCTCTGGCGCAGGGCGCCGACGCGGTCCTCGGCGAGCATGCGGTGCGCCAGCCGCGGCAGCGTGGGCAGCGTCTGTACCCAGGTCGGCGCCTCACGCCGCAGTGCCTGGAACAGGCCGCGCCAGCCGATGCGCTCGTCCATCCAGCGCTCGAGATACGGCTTGGCCGTGGTCCAGAGGTCGAGCTCGGGGTCGAGCTGGCGGCCGAGACCCTCGATGTTGAGCAGCGTCTTCTGCAGCATCACGAGCTGCGGCTGCACCTCGACATTGAAGCGCCGGGAAGTCTGGAACAGGCGCAGCAGCAGCTTGCCGAAGTAGATCTCCTTCAGCGGTCGCGCAAAGATCGGTTCGCAGACGGCGCGGATCGCGGCCTCGAACTGGTCGAGGCGCGTATCGGCGGGCACCCAGCCGGCATCGAGGTGCGCCTGTGCGACGCGCCGGTAGTCGCGGTTGAAGAAGGCGACGAAGTTCTGCGCCAGGTAGTTCTTGTCGGTCTCGGTGAGCGTGCCCATGATGCCGAAATCGAGCGCCACGTAGCGGCCGCGCGCCGGGCCCGCGGCGGCCGGCACCACCTCCACCAGGATATTGCCGGGATGCATGTCGGCGTGGAAGAAACCGTCGCGGAACACCTGGGTGAAAAAGATCTCGACGCCGGTGCGCGCGAGAGCCGGGATGTCCACGCCCTGCGCGCGCAGCGCCTCCACCTGCGAGACCGGCGTGCCGCGCATGCGCTCCATCACCATCACGCGCTGGGTGCAGAAGTCCCAGTGCACGAACGGCACCGCAAGCAGCGGCGATTGCTCGAAGTTACGCCGCAGCTGCGAAGCATTGGCGGCTTCCCGCAGCAGGTCGAGCTCTTCCTCGAGGTGGCGCGAGAACTCGGCCACCACCTCGCGCGGCTTCAGCCGCCGGCCCTCGGCCCAGAGACGCTCCATCAGGCCGGCTGCGGTCTCCAGGAGCAGCACGTCGCGACTGATGGCGCGCTCGACCCCCGGCCGCAGCACCTTGACCGCGACCTCGGCGCCGTTGCGCAGGGTGGCGAGGTGCACTTGCGCGATCGAAGCGCTCGCCACCGGCGCCTGCTCGAAATGCGCGAACACCTCGTCGAGACGCCTGCCCAGCGAACGCTCGATTTCGGCCACCGCCGCGGCGGAAGCGAACGGCGGCACCTGATCCTGCAGCTTCGCCAGCTCGTCGGCGATGTCCGCCGGCAGCAGATCGCGCCGCGTCGAGAGCACCTGGCCGAACTTGACGAAGATCGGACCGAGCGTCTCGAGCGCGCGCCGCAGCCGCACGGCGCCCGGCTGCGCCCGGTCGTTGCTGCACCACGCCAGCGCCCGACTCTGCGCCAGCGGCGGGACGAACTCGTGCAGCCCGAAGCGCAGCGCCACGGCGACGATCCGGCTCAGGCGTATCAGGCGCCGCATGCTGGCCTTAGCGCTCCAGGCGCTCGAGGCGCAGCTCGAGCCGCTCGAGCGCGTCGCGCAACGCCGCGAGCTCGCGCCCGAAGCGAACCAGCTCGTCGCGCCGCACCAGCAATCGACCCTCCTCGACCGCGTAATCCATCACGCCGCCCGCGACGCGGGATGCCGCCTCGCGGTGCCACGCTGCGACTCCGCGCGCCGCACGCACCAGTCGATGCGCGAGCGCATCGCCGACCCACGCCGCAAGGTCATTCTCGACGTCCCAGCGCAGGTGGCGCAGCAGCAGCAGCACTTCACTTGCCAATCGCGCGTTCCCGGCGACCTCGACGGCGCGCATGAATTGGTCCTCGCCGCGCGCCAGCGCCGGCAGGGCCTGTGCGCCGAACGTGAGGGTCAGTGAAACGCAAGCCGTCTCCCCGGCGGGTGCGAGCTTGCCCTCGTCGGTGATGCGCCAGCGCAGCGCGGGAAAGGGCGCCGCGTGCACCTCGCAGATCTCACCCGCAAACGGCGCCAGCCGCGCGCGCGCCCAAGCCTCGCCATCGAGCAAGTGGTTGAATGCAGCCGCCAGCGGCGACTCGAGTAGCGTCGTTGCCATAGATTGCCGGGCGGCCAGTTGCATCGCGGCGCAGGCCCGTGCCGCTCACGCGGGCCCGCGACAAAAAACAAAGGCCACCGCGCTGGTGGCCTTTGCGTTTACGCCGTGCAGGCTCAGTGCATCTGCTGGATGCCCGCGAGCAGCCAGCCGCTGGAACCATCGACCGGCTTGGCGAGGTTCCAGACTTCCTCGAATCCCTCCGGCGCGACGCCGGGTGCCTCGCGGATCTGTCCCGAAAAACGCACGCTCGCCCAGTGCCGCTCGGCCTCGGTGACCACCTCGAGCAAATCGGCGTTCAGCGACAGGACGTCGGTCTGCTGCCGGCTGCCGCCGCGGGCCGCGACCTCCTGCTGCAATTCCTCGTACAGCTCGGGCGTCGTGAATTCACGCAATTCGTCGAGCCGGCCGGTATCGTTCGCCAGCTGCAGTTTCATGAAATTGAGCTTGGCTGCGCGCAGGAAAGCACCGCTATCGAACTCGGCCGGCACGTGGGCCGCCACGGCCAATGGCCGGCCCTCGAACCCCGCGGCCTGCGACGGCGGCGGTGCGGCAACGGTTTCATTGCCGAGCGACTGGTAGGACAGTGGCCCGCCACCGGCTGCATAGGGCATCGGCTGCGCCCCGGCCGAACGCCTTTGCGCCAGCATGCGCACGAAGTACACGATGCCGAACACGACCAGCGCGACGGCCATCCAGCTCATGAGCAGGCTGCCGAATCCGCTGCCGCCCAGCAGCGCGCCGAGCAGCCCGCCGATCGCCAGACCGCCGAGAAGCGGGGCCCAGCGGCTCAGCCCGCTCGCCGGCTGCGGCTGCGCGCCGGGTTGGCTCGCCGGGGCCGCCTGCTGCACCGGCTGCGCCGGTTTGGCCGGCGTTGCCGCAGGCGCGCTCGTGATGCTGCGCTGCGCACCGATCGAACGTCCGCCGCCGATGCGGCGCGCATCGGCCTCCGGCACGATCAGGGCGAAACCGAGCAGCGCCACTGCAAATCCGAGCACCCATCTGTTCATGTTTCTCCTCTTCATCGACGTCGCATCCTACCGCAGTTTCCAGCCGCGATGCAGCGCTACCACCCCGGCGGACAAATTGAAATATTCGACCTGCTCCAGTCCGGCCTGTTCCATCATCGCCGCAAGAGTCTTCTGGTCCGGGTGGGTCCGGATCGATTCCGCCAGATAGCGGTAAGCCGGCGCATCCCCGGCGATGCGCTGGCCCAACCAGGGCAGCACATTGAACGAATACCAGGCATAGGGCTTCTCGAGCGGCTTCCAGACCTGCGAAAACTCGAGCACCAGAATCCGCCCCCCCGCCTTCAGCACGCGCGTCATCTCGGCCAGGGCGATCTCCTTGTGGGTCATGTTGCGCAACCCGAAGCCGACCGTGACGCAGTCGAAGCTGCCCGCCGGAAACGGCAGGTGCTCGCCGTCGCACTGGACAGCCGGCGCGGTCTGCCCGGCGTCGAGCGCGAGATCGCGGCCGCGCGCCAGCATGCGGCGGTTGATGTCGGTCATGCAGACATCGGCCCCGCGCGCGCGAAATGCACCTGCCAGATCGCCGCTGCCCGAAGCGATATCGAGTACGCGCTCGCCCGGCCGGACCCGCGCCAGGGATACGGTGAATGCCTTCCAGAGGCGGTGCAGCCCGAACGACATCAGGTCGTTCATCAGGTCGTAGCGCTCGGCGACCGCGTCAAAGACCTGCCCGACGCGCATCGCCTTTTTGTCTTCCGGCACCCGCTCGAACCCGAAATCAGTATCTTTCAAGGCTTTTGTCGAAAGTAAGTGGCCGCTTTAGTCGCGCTGGGCGCCGGCTTCGGCAAGGCGCCCGAGGTATTCGTCCCAAAGCCGCTGCTGATTTTCCCCGAGGCCGTAGAGATAGTCCCAGGAATAAATCCCGGTATCGTGACCATCCGAAAAGACGAGCTGCACGGCATACGAACCCACCGGCTCCACGCGACGGATCTCGACCGCGCGCTTGCCGACCTGCAATACCTCCTGGCCCGGGCCATGGCCGCGTACCTCGGCGGACGGAGAGTACACGCGCAGGAATTCACACGGCAGGCGAAACGACTTGCCGTCTTCGAACGCGATCTCGAGCACGCGCGAAGCCTGGTGCAAGGTGATCCCG
>SCUH01000016.1 GCA_004298295.1 Betaproteobacteria bacterium
GATCATGGCGCTGGTCGTTTCGTCGCTGTTCGAAGGCTTTGCCTGGCACCCGCTCACCGTGGCCGGCATCGCCGTCTCGGTGGCGGGCAACGTGCTGGTGCTGCGGCAGCCGGCCTAGCCGAGCCGGCCGCCCTTCGCCGCAAGCTCGCGCAACAGCTTCGGCGGCGCGAAGCGCGCGCCGTAGGTCCTCGCCAGTGCGTCCGCGCGCTGCACGAACTTCGCCGCGCCGATGAAGTTGACGTACTGCAACGCGCCGCCCGTCCACGCCGGAAAGCCGATGCCGAAGATCGAGCCGATGTTGCCGTCGTGCGCCGTCGTGAGCACGCCCTCTTCGAGGCACCTCGCCGTCTCGATCGCCTGGCGATAAAGGATCCGTTCCTTCAGTTCCTCGAAATCGTAGGCGACGGCCGGTTTGCCGAAAATCCTCGCCAGTTCCGGCCAGAGGGTCTTCCTGCCTTCCTTCGGATAGTCGTAGAAGCCACCGCCTGCCGCGCGGCCGGGGCGCTTGAATTCCTTCACCATGCGCACGATCACGTCCTGGCCCGGATGCGGCGGCGGCAGGGGTTTCCCTTCCGCCTTCAGGTCGGCGATCGTCTGCTCCATCACGTGCACCGAGAGCGACATCGAAGTCTCGTCGATCACCGCGAGCGGCCCCACCGGCATGCCAGCGAAGCGCGCGGCGTTTTCGATCACCGCCGCCGGGATGCCCTCGGCGAGCATGGCACAGCCTTCCTGCACGAAGGTGCCGAAGGTGCGGCTGGTGTAGAAGCCGCGCGAGTCGTTCACCACGATCGGCGTCTTGTTGATCTGCAGCACGTAGTCGTAGGCGCGAGCGAGCGTCTCGGGGGAGGTCTGCGCGCCCTTGATGATCTCCACGAGCTTCATCTTGTCCACCGGCGAGAAGAAATGCAGGCCGATGAAGTTCGCGGGTTTGGCCGAGGCCTGCGCCAGGCCGGTGATCGGCAAGGTCGACGTGTTGGACGCGAAAATGCCGTCCGGGGCGAGCATCGGCTCGGCCTCCTTCGTCACCTGGGCTTTCAAGTCGCGCTTCTCGAACACCGCCTCGATGATGAGGTCGCAGCCGCGCAGGTCCTCGGCGCGCGCGGTGGGCTGAATGCGGCCGAGGATCTCGGCGCCGTCGGGGCGCTTGCGTTTCGCCAGGAGCTTTTCCGAATAGGCCTTGCCGGCGTCCGCCTTTTCCTGCGACACGTCCTTCAGCACGCAGGGGATGCCGCGGCTCGCGCTCGCCCAGGCAATGCCGCCGCCCATCATGCCGGCGCCGAGGATGCCAACCTTCGCGGCCTTCCAGCGCGGCACGTCTTTCGGCCGCGAAGCGCCCGACTTGATCGCGTTCAGGTTGAAAAAGAACGCGCTGATCATGTTCTTCGCCACCGCGCCGGTCGCGATTCTGGCGAAGTAGCGCGACTCGATGCGCATCGCGGTGTCGAAGTCGACGTATGTCCCCTCGACCATGGCGGACATGATCGCCTCCGGGGCGGGATAGAGGCCGCGCGTCTTTTCCACCAGCATGGCGGGCGCGATCGCGAGCATTTGCGATACCTGCGGGCTGGAGGGCGCGCCGCCCGGCATGCGGTACTTCTCGTCGTCCCAGGGCTGGATCGGCGCCGGGTTGGCGCGGATCCATTCGCGCGCCATGCGCATCAGGTCGTCGCGATTCGCCGCAAGGCCCTGGATCAGCTTCAGATCGGCTGCCTCGCGCGGCCGCAGCAGGCGGCCTTCGACGAGATAGGGAAACGCCCCCTGCAGTCCGAGCAGGCGCGTCATCTTGACGCACGCACCGCCGCCGGGGATGAGCCCGATCGTCACTTCGGGGCAACCGAGCTGGATCCTCGGATCATCGAGCACGATGCGGCAGTGCGCGGCAAGCGCGATTTCCCAGCCGCCGCCGAGCGCGCTGCCGTTGATCGCCGCGATCACCGGCTTGCCGAGTTTCTCCAGGGCGCGCAACGATTTCTTCAGGCGCTCCACTTCCTCGAAGACCTTCGGTCCGTCCTGCGGGGTCGCCTTCACCAGTTCCTTCAGCTCGGCGCCCGCGAAAAAGGTGCTCTTGGCGGACGTGATGATGACGCCGGCGATTGCGTCCTTCTCCTCGCGCAGCCGGGCGACCGCGGCTTCGAAGTCAAGCTGCCATTCGGCCGACATCGTATTGACCGCCGCGCCCGGTGCATCGAACGTCAGCGTCACGACGCCCTCGGCGTCCTTCTCGTAGCGAATTGTTTTCATTGGGTTTATTGGGGTCAGAGTAAGGGGTCGGAGTAGGTACTCTGACCCCTTACTCTGACCCCGGGGGTTAAAGTCGTTCGACGATGGTGGCGATGCCCATGCCGCCGCCGACGCAGAGGGTGGCGAGGCCGTAGCGGAGCTTGCGCCGCTCGAGCTCGTCGATCAGCGTGCCGAGGATCATGGCGCCGGTCGCGCCCAAGGGGTGGCCCATCGCGATCGAGCCGCCGTTCACGTTCACCTTTTCCGGCGGCACGCCCATTTCCTTCATGAATTTCATCGGCACCACGGCGAAGGCCTCGTTCACTTCGAAGAGGTCGATCTGCTCGATCGTCATGCCCGCCTTGGCGAGCGCCTTGCGCGCCGCCGGCATCGGCCCCGTGAGCATGATGGTCGGATCGGCGCCCGAGAGCGCCGCCGCGACGACGCGCGCGCGCGGTGCGAGCCCCAGCTGCCGGCCCTTTTCTTCGGTGCCGATCAGCATGGCGGCCGCGCCGTCGACGATGCCCGACGAATTCCCCGCGGTGTGCACGTGGCGGATGCGCTCGACCTGCGGATAGCGCCGGATCGCGACCGCGTCGTAGCCCATCTCGCCCATCTTGTCGAAGGAGAGCTTGAGCGAAGCGAGCCCCTCGAGCGTGGTGTGCGGCTTGATGAACTCGTCGCGATCGAGGATCACGTCACCGATCGCATCGGTCACCGGCACCACCGATTTGCCGAACAGGCCGCCGTCGCGCGCCGCGGCGGCCTTCTTCTGCGATCCGAGCGCGAAGGTATCCACCTCCTCGCGCGAGAATTCCTCGAGCGTGGCGATCAGGTCCGCGCTGATGCCCTGAGGAATGAACGCGGTGTCGAAATTGGTCTCCGGGTCGCAGGCCCAGGGGCCGCGGTCGGTTCCGAGCGGCACGCGCGACATCGATTCGACGCCCCCCGCCACCACCAGGTCTTCCCAGCCCGAGCGCACCTTCTGCGCCGCCATGTTGACCGCTTCAAGCCCCGAGGCGCAGAAGCGGTTCAACTGCACGCCCGCCGCGTGCCAGTCCCAGCCCGCCGCGAGCGCCGCGGTCTTGGCGATGCAGGAGCCCTGCTCGCCGACCGGGGTGACGCAGCCCATGACCACGTCGTCGACCTGCGAGGT
>SCUH01000163.1 GCA_004298295.1 Betaproteobacteria bacterium
TTTCATGATCGACGTCGACACGCCCATGGTGTGGCGCGGCCCGATGGTGACGCAGGCGCTGGAGCAGCTGCTCAAGGACACGCGCTGGCGCGAGCTCGATTACCTGGTCGTCGACCTGCCACCCGGCACCGGCGACATCCAGCTGACGCTGGCGCAGAAGGTTCCGGTGACCGGCGCCGTGATCGTCACCACGCCGCAGGATATCGCGCTCATCGACGCGAGGAAGGGCCTCAAGATGTTCGAGAAGGTCGGCATCCCGATCCTCGGCGTGGTGGAGAACATGGCGCTGCACACCTGCCCGAAGTGCGGCCACGAAAGCCACATCTTCGGTTCCGGCGGCGCCGCGCGCATGTGCCAGGATTACGGCACCGAGCTGCTGGGCCAGCTGCCGCTCGACGAGGCCATCCGCGAACAGGCCGATTCCGGCAAGCCCACCGTGGTGGCGGACCCCGACGGGCGCGTCGCCGCGATCTACAAGCGCATCGCGCGGCGCTGCGCGGTGCGCATCGCCGAATCGCAGAAGGACATGACCTCGAAGTTCCCCAACATCGTGGTGCAGAACACGTGACCATCAAGTCGGACCGGTGGATCCGCCGCATGGCGGCGGAACACCGCATGATCGAGCCCTTCGAGCCGCACCAGGTGAAGGAAGCCGCCGGGCGCAGGCTCGTGTCCTACGGCACTTCGAGCTACGGCTACGACATCCGCTGCTCCAACGAATTCAAGATCTTCACCAACATCAACTCGACCATCGTCGATCCCAAGGCCTTCGACGAGAAGAACTTCGTCGAATTCACGGGCGACGTCTGCATCATCCCGCCGAACTCCTTCGCCCTGGCGCGCACGGTCGAGTATTTCCGCATTCCGCGCAACGTGCTCACGATCTGCCTGGGCAAGAGCACCTATGCGCGCTGCGGCATCATCGTCAACGTCACGCCGCTCGAACCCGAGTGGGAGGGCCACGTCACGCTCGAGTTCTCCAACACCACGCCACTGCCGGCCCGCGTGTATGCCAACGAAGGCGTGGCGCAGGTGATCTTCATCGAATCGGACGAGATCTGCGAGATCTCCTACAAGGACCGCGGCGGCAAGTACCAGGGGCAGCAGGGCGTGACGCTGCCGCGCATCTAGAGAGCGCGGGCGCTCGCTGCAGTTCCATCTCTCGGCACTTCCGGACCCCGGAAGTGCCGAGACCGGGGAATTCCGATGGAGCGATGGCGCTAGCGGCGAAGGTACTTGACGAAATCGAACCGCGTGCCGTCCGCCGCGACCTGCGGCCGGCGCTCGGCCTCCTGCCACGCGGCTCGATCGATCTCGGGAAAATGCGTGTCGCCCGGATAGTCGCGGCGGATCTCGGTCAGGAGCAGGCCGTCGGCCAGGGGCAGCGCAGCGCGGTAGAGTTCGGCGCCGCCGATCACGAACACCAGGGCCTGTTCCCGGCAAAGGGCGAGCGCGGCCTCGAGCGACGGCGCGACGCTCGCTCCCGGCGCCGCGAATGCGGTTTGGCGTGTCACCACGACGTTCTTGCGCCCGGGCAACGGCTTGCCGATGGATGCCCAGGTCTTGCGGCCCATGACGACCGCGTGCCCCTGCGTCACGCGCTTGAAGTACTGCAGGTCTTCGGGCAGCCGCCACGGCAGAGCGCCATCGGCGCCGATCACGCCGTTCGCCGCCACAGCGGCGATCAGGTACAGACTCGGCCTGCCCGTGGCGACACGCGCCACCGGCGGGAATAGAATTTGCTTCATGAAGTCGAGTTCCCGATTACTCAGGCGGATTATAGGCAGCATGCAGTCATCGCCGCGCACGGGGCGCTTTCCCCGGTCGTTCCTCGGCCTGCTGATCACCGGCTTCATGCTGGTGGCGCTGCCGCTCGTGGCGGCGCTGCTCTGGTCGGCCTGGAACACCGAGCTGCTGGCAAAACGCGGCAC
>SCUH01000164.1 GCA_004298295.1 Betaproteobacteria bacterium
TGATCGGCCGCGAGGGGATGGTCGGCATCTCTCTGATGCTGGGACACCCCGTGTCGCCGGTCCGCGCGCTGGTGCAGGCGAGCGGTTCGGCGATGCGCATGGCGGCGGCAGACTTCCAGAGGGAATTCCGGCACAGCCTGCCGTTGCAGCAGGAACTGTACCGCTACACCCATGCCCTGATGGCCCAGATCTCGCAGACCGCCGCGTGCAATCGCTTTCACGTGGTGGAAAAGCGCCTTGCGCGCTGGCTGCTGATGACCCACGACCGCGTCCAGTCGGATCAGTTCCGCATGACGCACGAGTTCCTCGCGCACATGCTGGGCGTGCGGCGTGTAGGCGTCACGAATGCCGCTCGCGCCCTGCAGGCGCGCCAACTGATCGGTTACCGGCGCGGCGATATCACCGTCCTGGACCGCAAGGGTCTCGAAGCCGCCGCTTGCGACTGCTATGCGGTCGTCAAGGGCCTGCATGAAGGCGCCGGGGCGGGGACCGTCCTGCGCAAATTGCGGATCTCCGCAGCGGCGTGATCGCGGCCCAGCGCCCTGTCTTGGGGATCTGCGGACCTGACGCGCGGCGCTAGGGACGCTGCGGCGGATCGAGCCCGGTTTCCGGCGCGAACATGACCACGCGATTGCGGCCGCCGCTCTTGGCCTGGTAGAGCGCGACGTCGGCCGCCTTGACGGTCGCCGCCGCCTCGGACGCATGATCGGGGAACACGGCCACGCCCATCGACAAAGTGATGGCGCCCAGGTCCCGCCCCGCGTGGTCGACGCTCAGCTGCGCGGCGTCCGCGCGGATCTTCTCGGCGCGCAGCCGCGCGCCTTCCGCCGTCGAGGGCGACAGGATCAGAATGAATTCTTCGCCGCCGTAGCGGCAGGCGATGTCGCTGCCTCGAACCTGATTCTTCAGAAAATTTCCCAGCGACCGCAGAACGGCATCGCCGCCGTCGTGACCGAAGTTGTCGTTGAACCGCTTGAAGTGATCGATGTCGATCATGATGACGGCGAGCTGCGCTGCGTTGCGCTTGCTGCGGTGCAGTTCCAGCGCCAGCGCCTCTTCCATGTAACGGCGGTTGAAAAGCCCCGTCAGCGGATCCCGGATCGAAAGGTTGCGCATCGATTCGCGCAGTTTCAGATTGGCGATGCCCAGGCCGATGTTGTCGGCGAGAATTTTCGCCAGTTTGCCCTTCTCCGCCGTGCGTCCGGCAGCGGCCGTGTCGGACGTCGGTGCGCAATCGAGCAGATGCAGGATGCCCAAGGTCTCGCCCTGCGCGAGCAACGGCAGGCAGACCGAAATGCGCTCGTCGCCGGCGACATGGAGACAGCGCTGCTCGTGACCGAGGGCAAGATGAACCTGCCCGCGTCGATGCGCCCAGCACTCGTTCGGCGGGAACATTCGCCGCGACGGCGGCAGCGGACCCCACGCCGCGGTGGCTTGCAGCATGTCGCGCGAGGCGTTGAGCACGAACACCGCGCCGGAATCGCCGGGGAAGAGCAGCGTCATGGTGTCCGAGATGACGGAATAGGCCTCCGCTTCGGTGGTGCTGCTCTGCAGGAAATCGTTCATCCTGCCCAGCAGCGTGACCTCCCGGTTGCGCAACGAGAGCATCGCCGCCTGGTCCCTGAGGACGTCGTTGGCCGCGTTGAGCTGGGCGGTCCGCTCGGCCACGCTGATTTCCAGATTGGCTTTTTCGCGCGCCAGTTCGGCGGTCCGGTCGGAGAGGATCGCCTCGAGCTGACGGCCATACGACAGCAGCTTGTCCTGCTGATTCTTCAGTTCGGCCGCCATGCTGCCGAAGTCCGCCGCCAGATCGCCAAACGGGTCGCGCGGCCTCGACTGGCCAGCGGGACCGGCGGCGGAAGGCTTCACCGGCGGGGGCTCGGCGCAAAGGACCTGCGTGGTATCGGTTTCGTTCATCGCGGCTGCGATCTTCCGCCAGGTCGTCACGTTTCTCTGTGCGCAGGCGCACTCATGAGCCGAATCCGTGCAGCCGCGCGATGCCTTGGCGGACCCCCCAAAAAAAACCCGGAACGGGTGTGCCGTTCCGGGTGAGGTGCTTCAGGTGCTCGTCAAAATGCAGGGGGAGGAGGACGACGAACACCCGCAGCCATCTTGCATCAGTGCCCGGATCCGTTCTGTGCGCTAGCGCGCATAGCGGCTACTGCGTGGTTCTCGTGCCTGCCACTTCGACCTCGACGCGGCGATCCGGCTGCAGACAGGCAATGACCTTGGCGTTCTTGCCGCCCGCGCAATCGCCGGCCTTGGTCACCGGCTGCGCCTCACCCATGCCCTGGGCGCGCACCCGCTCGGACTGCACGCCGTGGGCGACCAGGTAAGCCTTCACCGCCTGGGCGCGTTGATCCGAAAGCGCCTGGTTGTAGCGGTCGGAACCGAACCGGTCCGTGTGCCCGATGGCCGTGATGGTCTCGAGCTCGACGCCCTGGAGCTGGACTACGAAGCCATCGAGCGCGGCCCGGCCTTCGGGTCGCAGGACCGACTTGTCGAAGTCGAACAGCGCGTCGGCATCCAGCGTCACCTTCTCGATCCTGCGCACCGGCGCCGGGGCCACGGCGGCCACGGTCAGCGCTTGCGGCGGCGTCACGGCAACCGGTTGCGGTGCCGGCTCGACGCGCTGCGCGACGTAGTTCGGGTCGCATTCGGCGCCCGGGCGCGGGGCCGGACCGAAGCCGCTGTGCCAGCACTCGCCGTAGCCGTTCTTCCACACCTGGGTGCGCGTGTCGGTGACGAGGTCCCGCTCCGTGGCAGGCCGGAAGTCATTGGCGCGCGCCGCACCGGACGCGAAGCCCAGGGTGAGGGCGCACGCCACGGCAAGACTGAGTTGTTTTCTGGCAATTGAAGTATTCATGGTTTTTCCCGATCAACAAGATTCGCTGCGTCCGCCTGGTACCGCTTGTTGCATTCGTCTGACAGCCAGCACAGGCGGAAAGGTGCTGAGCGATCGCGTGCGCAGCATCCTCGGCTTGCCCCTGACGGTCTGCGTGCCAGCGCACATACCGTGCAATAGGTTCGCCGCAGATCTCGCAGTCACCGGCGGCATCGAACCGCGGTGCGCCTTATGTACGCTGGCGAACGGAGCGGCCTGCGGAACCATCGGATGATGCCGCCAGGCAATGACAACTCTCGCGCTGAAGTTTGCGCCGGTGACGGCACTCTGCCTGCTCGCAGCGGTAGGCTGTGCGACGCTGCCCGACACCGATGCCCTCATCGAGCGGCACACGGCGCAGGCGGCCCGGTTCGAGAACGCGCGCGGTCCGCTTTTCGCGCAGAAGAATGCCGCGATCCTCGCCGAGCTCAAGCGACGATCCGGCGACATCGACATCCTGGAAAAGCAGATTGCGCTGGAACAGGCGATCGTCGGCAGTCCGCTCGTTCTCGGCAACAAGGTCAACCTGCTGCAGGACGGAGCCGCGACTTACGCGGCCATGTTTGCCGCCATCCGCGGCGCCCGGGACCACGTCAACCTGGAGTCCTACATTTTCGATGATGACGAAATCGGGCGGCAGTTCGCGGACCTGCTGCTGGAACAGCAGGCACGGGGAGTCCAGGTCAACGTCATCTACGACAGCGTCGGTGCCTTCAATACGCCCAAGGCGTTCTTCGAGCGCCTGAGGACCGGCGGCATCGCGGTGCTCGAATTCAATCCGGTCAACCCGCTCGCGGCGACCTCGGCCTGGCTGATCAACAACCGCGACCACCGCAAGCTGCTGGTGGTCGACGGCCGCACCGCATTCGTCGGCGGGATCAACATCAGCGGCGTCTACTCGTCCGGCTCGATCGCCAGGCGAAGCCGGAAAGCGGCCGCTAGCCCCGCAGCCTGGCGCGACACGCACCTTCAGATCGACGGCCCCGTGGTCGGCGAGCTGCAGAAGCTGTTCATGCAAACCTGGGCCAAGCAGCGCGGCAAGCCGCTCGCGCCCAAGGACTACCTTCCGGCGCTGACGCCGCAGGGCCATGACATCGTGCGCGCCATCGGCAGCACGCCCGACGATCCCTACAGCCTGATCTACCTGACGCTGATCTCGGCGATCGGCAATGCCGAACGCGAGGTGCACCTCACCCATGCGTATTTCGTTCCCGATCCGCAGCTGCTGAGCGCGCTGAGCGAGGCGGCCGGACGCGGCGTCGATGTGAAACTCATCCTGCCGGGCCACTCCGATTCGGCGACCACTTTCCACGCCGGCCGCTCGCACTATGCCGATCTGCTTGAGGCCGGCGTCAGGATTTACGAGCGGCGCGGAGCGCTGCTGCATTCCAAGACCGCGGTCATCGACGGCGTCTGGTCGTGCGTCGGCTCCACCAACCTCGACTGGCGCAGCTTTCTCGACAACGACGAGGTCAACGCGGTCATCCTGGGGCGAGAATTCGCCGGCCAGATGCAGGCCATGTTCGCCGGCGACCTGGCGGCTTCGGAGGCGATCGATGCCGAGCGCTGGGAACGCCGGCCGCTGTCGTTCCGGCTGAAGGAATGGCTGGCGCGCCTGGTGTCGCGCTTGCTCTAGCCGGTCGTCTCACGCTCGAAAGCGTTACGCGATCCTGGGATCTTTCATTTGCGGCCGACGGCAACCAGCAGGAACACGCCGATGGCGATCGCTCCGGCGCTGACGATCAGGGGAATGCTGATGGTTTCCTTCTGCTTGACCTTGAGTTCGATCGGGCCCAGCTTCACGGCGCTGGTGTCCTTCGTGTAGCTGAAGCCGCCGTACGCCAGGCCAAGAGCGCCCGCCACGATCAGAAGGATGCCGACGATTTTCGCGGGGTTCATGTGGACCAGCCTTTGCAGGATAGGTACGAACCGCAGGCTAGATCATATTGGCGGCGTCGTATGTGCGCGAGCGCACGCAACGATGCATTCGGTGCAGATCGAGGCGAGCCGCGTTGGTCCACGCGCTAAGCGCGCCAACGTACGGACAGTCCCGCACGCCGCGCAGAGAATCGATCCCGTTGCAGCAGCGGCTTGAAGACGGGTGCGATGGCTGGCGATTCCGCCAGCGCGGCAGCCACTGACAAGCAGATCTTCGACATAGAGGCGGCAAAATGACAAACACAAGGAAATATTCGGTCGGTGCAATTGCAGCGGCAGTTCTGATCGTCGTGAGCGGTTGTGCCGGAATGACACGCCAGGAGCAGGGCACGGCCACCGGCGCAGTCATCGGCGGCGTAGCGGGTAACGTCATCGGCGGCGGAGTCCTGGGGACGGCAGCCGGAGCGGTCGTCGGCGGAGTTATCGGTCACGAGGTCACCAAGCCGAAATATTGATGTGCCGGCGGCGACGCATGCCGCAGCGCCGCCTTGTCCCGCAAGGATTGGGCGTGCCGCTGCGGCCCCTCACCTGCGACAAGGAGATCTGACATGCTCTACACCATCGCCGTCGTGCTCATCATTCTGTGGGCCCTGGGACTTGTTTCCTCCTACACCGTGGGCGGACTCATTCATGTCCTGCTCGTGATCGCGGTCGTCGTGATCCTGCTCCGCGTGATCAGCGGGCGAAGATCCGCGTGACGATTTCGCCGCGTGCACCGGATCGAGCGGCTGGAGCCTGCCCAGCATCCGCAGTCACGGAATCAGAATCGCAATCAGAATTCGAATCAGTACGACCGGATGAAAAGAAACCGCACGCTGTGTGCGACAACGCACGGAATTCGATAACCGCTCGGCGTAGCTTGTGATGGCGATTCGCACCACGCAGACGGGATCTCGATGCGAAGAGACTCGACCAGTGCGTAAATTCAGATGCTCATGGAGGCAACAATGAAAGCTGCAAAGTTCACCCTGATGTTCCTGGCCTGCGCCGCGGCGATTCCCGCGTTGGCGCAGAACACGACGGATTCGCGCTGCGGGACGACGAATTTCGACAGCAGCCGAAACTACTACACCATCGTCAACCCCGCTTTGGGGACGCCCACCCAGCAGTGCTTCATTACGGTGGTGCCGAAGGAATCCTGGAGCGGCGGTTCGCCGGACCTCGCCACCTCGCAGCTTGTCGAAGGCAACTATGACGTCACGCTCTCCGGCGGGGGCGGCGGCGGCGGCGGCGGGACCGCGCGCAGCGGAGGCTTCGGCTACGACGGTGCCGACGCGATTGAATTCAAGGGCGCGGCTTACCTCGCGCCCGGGGTTTACCGGGTGACGATTGGCTCAGGCGGCCAGGGTGGCCAGGGCGGTCTGACACCGGATCTGGGCGGACGCGGGGCCGATGGTGGTCCGACGAGCCTGTCCGAGGCCTATAGCGGCCGGACGATCGCGGGGTATGCCGGTGCCGAGAACTGGGCTGGCGGTTATCCGCAGCGTTACCAGGTTGCGTCGGCCGGGCGTGTTTCCGGTACCTCCGCGGACTCCAATATGACCCGCGCGGCAAGGAGCGGCGATGTCGGCGGCGGCGGCCGTGGCGCGAGCCGGGAGAACGTCGCGGAGTCCGGCAGCATGGGCGGCCACGGCTACATCCGGCTGGCATTGAAGGACCCCGTGCCGCAAGCCCCGCTGGCGCAGCCCGCGCCGGCCGCAGCGTCCGAAACCGTGACCACGCCGCCTCCCGCGGCTATCCGCCCGGCCAGACGGGACCGCAACTAAACAATAAGCATTGCGCAAAGACGCTCGCTGCAAAGGCGCCCGAAGTCGGGGTGCCCTTGCAGCAGCGCCGCAACCCTGCAGCAGCCCCGGCTCGAAAGACCACCGGGGCTGCGCTGCGCTGGTGGCGCCGACAGAACAGCACGACAAGACGGGCAAGGCAGAAAATGCGCATGCATTCCATCGGGATCGTCGTTCTGGGACTGGTCCTGCTGCCCCATCCTGCAGCGGCGCAGCACGACGAGGTTGCGGCGATTCACGTCCGCGCCGACTTCGGCGGTGAGCGGGTTTCCCCTGACGCCCGCCAGATCGCAGACTGGATCGTCGATGCGGCCGACAACCGGGGCCTGCCGTTCGTGATCGTCGACAAGGCGGACGCCAGGGTTTTCGTTTTCGACGCGGCCGGGCGGATCCGGGGCGCCGCCCCTGCGCTGCTCGGCGTGGCGCGCGGTGATGACGCCGTCCCCGGCATCGGCGACCGCCAGTATTCCGAGATGCCGCCGAAGACCCGCACGACGCCGGCTGGCCGGTTCGTGGCGGCCTTGGGCATGAGTACCCGCGGCGAGGACGTCCTATGGGTCGACTACGAGGGCGCCGTATCCCTGCACAGGGTCGTCACCAAGAATCCCAGGGAGCGCCGCCTCGAGCGCCTGGCCACGCCCACGCCCCTCGACAACCGCATCTCCTACGGCTGCATCAACGTTCCGGCGCAATTCTACGAAGCCGTGATCCGCCCGACGTTCATTGGCACCGAGGGAATCGTCTACGTGCTGCCGGAAACGCGCCCGGCGCGCGAACTCTTCGGCTCCTACGAGGCCCATGAACGGCGGCGGCAGCGACACTGAAGGCACGGCAACAAATTCCGGCGTCGGTACGCTAGCGCACAGAACGGGACCGGACGGGACGCCATAGTCGCTGCCACGTCCGCACTGCCGGCTGGTGCGGCGGCGATCCCACCCGGTTCATCACACAGGAGACCGACATGAAATCCGCATTGACGAGAATGATTTGCCGCTTTCTGGCCATCGCGCTGATGGCGCTGCCCTTCCAGGGGATACAGGCCGGCATGATCGGGACGGATGAGGCGAATTCCGCCGCTTCCGTTCAGACCGATCGCAGCGTCGTGTTGAATTATCTGAACCGTACGCAGACGGTGAACGAGCTGCAGGCCCTGGGGCTGGATCCGCAGGCCGCCAGGGATCGCGTTGCGGCGATGACCGACGATGAAGTCGGCACGCTCGCCGGACAGATCAGCGCCGCGCCTGCCGGCGGCGACGGCGGTGCGGTGCTTCTGCTCGCGGTGGTCATATTCGCCATCTGGTACTTCGCCTTCCGCCGCTAGGAATCATGCCGCGGCGGCAAGCCGGACTGCGCACTGGCTGCGAAAGACAGTGATGCCGGATCCGGTTGCCTGGCACACAAACGCCCGCCTCAGCGCGGGCGTTTTTCTGTTTCCGGCCGCCATTTGTATGCTGGCGCACAGAACCGGCGGCAGAACAACCCGATAATTCAGTCAGATTGCGGGCCATTTCGGCGCCCTGGAGATCTGCCATGCATGAACAGCGGAGTCGCGCTCGAATCTTCGCGCTGCTGCTCGGTGCCGCCGCGCTGGTATTGGCCGGTTGGGCGAGCGCCGACCCGCCCTCGCGCGTCGCGCGCCTGGGCTACACCAGCGGCGCGGTGAGCTTTTCCCCGGCCGGCGAGAACGACTGGGTGCAGGCGAGGATGAACCGGCCACTGATCACCGGCGACAGCCTGTGGGTCGATGCCGGAGCGCGCGCGGAACTGCAGGTCGGCTCGGCCGTGATCCGCATGAGCGGCAGTACCAGCCTGACGCTGCTCAATCTCGATGACCGCGTCGCGCAGCTGCAGTTGGCACAGGGCACACTGAACGTCCGGGTGCGGCGCCTTGGCCCGCAGGAAGTGTTCGAGGTCGCCACGCCCAATCTCGCGTATTCGATCCGCCGGCCCGGCACGTACCGGATCGAGGTTGATTCTGCCGGGGATGCGACGACCGTCGTCGTGCGCGAGGGCCAGGCCGAGGTGTTTGGCGAAGGCGCCGCGTACGTCGTCGATGCGGGGCGAGCTTACCGCTTTTACGGCACCGGCCTGCACGACTACGAGACTTTCGAGCGGCTGCAGGATGACGAATTCGATCGCTGGTCGTCCGATCGCGATCGCCGCGGAACCGTTGCCGCGCGGTATGTCTCGCGCGATGTGATCGGCTACGAGGACCTGGACGAGTACGGCAGCTGGCGCACCGCGGAGGGCTATGGCAACGTGTGGATGCCGAATCGCGTCGCGGCCGACTGGGCGCCTTACCGGGACGGACATTGGGCGTGGATCGATCCATGGGGCTGGACCTGGGTGGATGACGCGCCTTGGGGCTTCGCGGTCTCTCACTACGGCCGCTGGGCGAACATCGGCGGGACCTGGGGCTGGATCCCGGGTCCGGTCCGCTCGCGGGCTGTCTATGCGCCAGCCCTGGTCGCTTTCATCGGCGGCAGCAATTTCCAGATATCGATTTCGCTCGGCAATGTCCTGGGCGTCGCATGGTTTCCGCTCGGCCCGCGCGACGTCTACCGGCCGTCGTACCCGGTGAGCCGAAGCTATTTCAACGACATCAACACCAGCAATACGACGATCAGGACCACCAACATCACGAACGTGTACAACAACGTCAACGTGACGAACGTTACCTACGTCAATCAACAGGTGCCCGGCGCGATCGTCGCCGTACCGAGCACCACGTTCGTGCAATCGCAGCCGGTCGGGCGGAGCGCAGTCCGACTGTCGAGAGAAGCGATCGCGAAAGCGCCGGTCACGGCAGTCGCTGCGGTAGCGCCGGTGCAGGCCAGCGTACGCGGGGCCGCGGCACCGGGCTTCAAGCCGCCGGCGGAAGCGTCGAAACGGCCGGTCGTGGCGAAGGCAACGCCACCGCCCGCGCCCGTCCCGTTTGCAGCCAAACAGTCCGCGCTCGCGGCGCAGCCCGGCAGGCCGCTCGACGCAGCAGCGCTCGCGGCGGTGAAGCCCGCCGCGCCGGCGCCGGCACCCTCGGTCAAAGTCGTCAGTCCTACCAAGCGCGCCGTGGCGCCACCCAAGCCGCAAGCCGTTGCGCCTGGACGGCGGCGGGCGCCTGAGGTCCAGACGGTACCGCAACCAACACCGCAACCCAGTGTGATCGTGCCGACACCTGCGGAGGCGCAGAAAGCGCCGCAGCGGCCGGAGGTGCAGGAAGCTCCTAAAGCACCCGCGGTCGTGCCGAAGGCGCCCGAGGCTCAGAAAGCGCCGCAGCCGCCCGAAGTGCAGCGGCGACTGCAGCGGCCGGAGGTGCAGGAAGCTCCTAAAGCACCCGCGGTCGTGCCGAAGGCGCCCGAGGCTCAGAAAGCGCCGCAGCCGCCCGAAGCACCGAAAGCTTTGCCGCCGAAGCCTGACGCCGCCCAACCGGCGGAAAAGGGCGGCGCAAGGAAGAGCGATGCACAACGCAGGCTCGAGGAGAAACTGAAGCGCGAGGACAAGCTGAAGCTCGAGGAGAAACTGAGGCTCGAAGAGAGGCTGAAGCGCGAGGAAGACGAGAGGAAGCGCAGGCAATGATGAACTTCGGATACAACAGCCTCTGGGGCCTGCTGGTACTTGCGGCGGATATCTGGGCGATCATCAATATTCTTCAAAGCGCCGTTTCCAACGAGAAGAAATTGATCTGGGTCATCGCCGTGGTGCTGCTGCCGCTGTTGGGATTCATCCTGTGGTTTTTCCTCGGCCCGCGGGGCGGCAAGACCTAGCGCGAGACGGACCGTCAATCCAGGATCAGATGGAACACCGACGAATCGACGCGGACCAGCTCGCGCAGCCTGGCGTCGAAGCGGATGAAGATCCTGTCACCGTACGGGGCCAGGCGCTGCAGCAGGCGGTTCAGATGAGAGAGTTCCGCCTCGTGTGCCATCTCGATGCGCAGCGTCACGGTTGAGGACGTGCGTTTGAGCAGTTTCTCGAGGTAACCGGCGATGCGCGAGAAAAAGCGCCGGTCCAGCCATCCGCCGAGGGAGACCGACAGGTTCGGCCCGCCTGCGAGTCCGTCCTTCAACGCCACGGTGACCCGGCCGCTGCGCAGATAGTCCGCCAGCGCAGCCTGCAAGGATTCGAACAGCCTCGATGCGGTGGCTTGCCGCGCTCGCAGCGCGATGCCGAACCGTCGCTCCACGTAGTCCCGCATCGCCAGTCCCACGATCCAGTCGGTGATGGCCTGCGGCAGCAGGCGCGGCGACGCCAGGGGAAGACTGCGCAGGAAATGAAACAGTCTGGACCCGCCGCCCGGCAGGATACCGCTCGCCATCAGGCGGCCCAGAATGGCCAGCCCTTCGGTGAGGCGATATTGACTCTGGCGGACGGGATCGCGCAGATAGCGCAGCTTGTTCCGGATCCGGTCGGCGATCTGCCGGTCCTCGAGCAGGCGCCGGTAGAGGTCCTGGTAGGACGCAACCATGGCGTCGTAGTCCATGCGCTGCGGCAGGATATTCGTGCCCGGACGCGTGTTGTCCGTGTTCTCGGCCTGCGCAATGAGGCGCCCTTCCTTTTCCAGCCTCTGGTAAAGGGGCGTGCGCGGCAGCGCGGTGAGCAGGCCAATCATCGCCGCCTGGATGCCGGAGTCGACGATGAAGCGGTACTGCCGGTCGAACGTCGCCAGCGTGTCGTTATCGAAGCCGATGATGAATCCGGCCAGGACGTCGATGCCGCGCGCGTAGATCCTGCGCACCGAGTCCAGGATGTCGTGGCGCAGGTTCTGGGATTTCTTCGTCTCCTTCAGGCTGTCGACGTCCGGGGACTCGATGCCGATGAAGACCCAGGCAAAGTGCGCCTCGCGGAACAACCGCAGCAGCGCGTCGTCCTGCGCCACGTTCAGCGACACCTCGGTGCCGAAGATGAAGCGGTAGCCGTGGCGCTCCTGATAGTCCTTCAGGTATTCCAGCAGCGATCCTGCGGCCTTGCGGTTGCCGATGAAATTGTCGTCGACGAAGAACACGTCCCGGACGTTGCGCTGTCTCAAGGCGTCGAGCTCGAGGCCGATCTGCGCGGGACTCTTCCAGCGCGGCTTCCTGCCGAACATGACGATGATGTCGCAGAATTCGCAGCGATACGGGCAGCCGCGCGAGAACTGCACCGTCACGCCACTGTACTTTTCCAGCTTGAGCAGGTCGAATCGGGGCGCGGGCGAGTCAGCCATCGATACGGTGCCCGTTTCCGCGTACAGCCGGCGCGCCGCGCCGTGCCTGTAATCACGGCAGAATTGCGGCCACACGTATTCGGCTTCGCCGCAGATCACGCTGTCGGCGATGCCGTCATAGAACTCCGGGCACAACGAAGCGTAGCTGCCCCCGGCTACGACGTAGTACCCCTTGGCCCGGTAGAAGCGCAGCAGTTCCTTCTGTCGCGGTGCCTGAACGCCCATGCCGCCGATGCCGATGATGTCGGCCTGTGGTGCAAGGGGGAGGGATTCGATGTTTTCGTCCACGATCTCGACTTGCCAGTCGGGCGGACAAAGCGCGGCCAGGGTCGCCAGGCCGAGCGGCGGATTCATCGCCCGCTTGCCCGCCAGCATCCTGTCCATGGCCCACTTGAAGCTCCAGAAACTTTCGTTGAATCTCGGGTTGACGAGAAGCAAGCGCATGGACGGTCAGGCTCCTGCGGGTTCGGCGTCCTTCGCGGGCGCCTTGCCGCCTCCGGCTGGGTCGAGCAGCGGTGGATCGCTGAAGCCGCCAAACATAGCATCGCGCGATGCGCTCGATTGTGCGCTGGCGCACAGACCGCTCGTCTGGCAAAGTTCAGGCTTCAACGTTGATTGCCGAGACGATGCCTGCATTCCTGACCTGGAGACCCAGCATGATGCCCGTTGCCCTGAAGATGAGATGTGCGTTTGCACTCGTGATCGGCGCAGTCCTTGCCGCAGGCCCGGTGCTGGCCGAAAAGCCTTCCTGGGCCGGTTCCGGCAAGGGCGGCAAGGACCAGCGCGCGGACCAGCGCGACGAGCAAAAAGGCGGGCGGCGCGACGGTGACCGCGCGTCGGCCGCACAACGCCGTCATTTCGAGGACCAGCACCGCCTGGCCGTGCGTCAATATTTCGGCGAGCATTACGGCGAGCAGTTCCGCGGCAGTCGCTGTCCGCCGGGGCTGGCGAAAAAGCACAACGGCTGCATGCCCCCGGGCCAGGCGAAGAAGTGGC